>JAZRWU010000222.1:0-12279 GCA_045599885.1 Bacteroidales bacterium
GCCTGACACCTGCCCGGTGCCGGAAGGTTAAGAGGAGATGTCACGAAAGGAAGCATTGAATTGAAGCCCCGGTAAACGGCGGCCGTAACTATAACGGTCCTAAGGTAGCGAAATTCCTTGTCGGGTAAGTTCCGACCTGCACGAATGGTGTAACGATCTGGACGCTGTCTCAACCGTGAGCTCGGTGAAATTGTAGTATCGGTGAAGATGCCGATTACCCGTAACGGGACGAAAAGACCCCGTGAACCTTTACTGCAGCTTAACACTGAGTTTGGGCATCAGATGTGTAGGATAGGCCGGAGGCTGTGAGACAGGGACGCCAGTTCCTGCGGGGCCATCCTTGAAATACGGCCCTTCTGATGTTTGAATTCTAACCTGCGGATGCGGGGACACTGTTTGGTGGGTAGTTTGACTGGGGTGGTCGCCTCCAAAAGAGTAACGGAGGCTTCTAAAGGTGCGTTCAGGACGATTGGTAACCGTCCGCAGAGTGTAATGGCATAAACGCGCTTGACTGGGAGGCCGACGGGCCGATCAGGTAGGAAACTAGAGCATAGTGATCCGGCGGTTCCGCATGGAAGGGCCGTCGCTCAAAGGATAAAAGGTACTCCGGGGATAACAGGCTGATCAACCCCAAGAGCTCATATCGACGGGTTGGTTTGGCACCTCGATGTCGGCTCGTCACATCCTGGGGCTGGAGAAGGTCCCAAGGGTTGGGCTGTTCGCCCATTAAAGTGGCACGCGAGCTGGGTTCAGAACGTCGTGAGACAGTTCGGTCTCTATCTGTTATGGGCGTTGGATATTTGAGGAGATCTGACACTAGTACGAGAGGCCCGTGTTGGACGGACCGCTGGTTTGCCGGTTGTACCGCCAGGTGCACCGCCGGGTAGCCACGTCCGGAAAGGATAAGCGCTGAAAGCATCTAAGCGCGAAGCCAGCTTCAAGATGAGATATCCCTTGAGGGTCGTTGGAGACTACGACGTTGATAGGCTGCAGGTGTAAAGGCGGTAACGTCAAAGCCGAGCAGTACTAATTGCCCGATGGCTTTCCCTGGCGGAGTCTTGTTTTGTGTGTTTCTTTGCTTGTTTCTCAAATGTCAATGATGTCATACTCGAGGACATGTATCCGGCGACGTGAGCCGGGCCGCGCGGGGCGCCGCGCGGGCAGAGAGTCTAAGGTGGCTTTAGCATCGGGGATCCACCTCTTCCCATCCCGAACAGAGAAGTTAAGCCCGATAACGCCGATGGTACTGCGCAAGTGGGAGAGTAGGTAGCCGCCGTCTTTGGAGAGCCCTCCGGAAGTCAATTCCGGGGGGCTCCGTTTTTCTCACCCCACCCCGCCGCCCGTCCCGCTCCGGGTGTCTGGCATCTGCCATCTTGAAATTTATACGGCATTTTTATACCTGATATTTCATTTGAGTCTTGTCCGCTTTGCCGCATTGACGTAACTTTGGACAAAGCATTTTTAACATGAAAGCTGTATTGTTTGCCGCAGGTTTGGGTACCCGTTTGGGCGAAATCACCAGGACTCGTCCCAAGGCCTTGGTCGAAGTCCAAGGTCGTCCTATGTTGTATCGGGTGATGGATAATTTCCGTCAGGCCTGTATCCGTTCTTTTGTCATCAACGTCCATGCTTTCGCTGATATGGTCGAAGCAGCTGTGGAGCGCTATGTTGCGGAATATCCCGAGGTTCATGTGGATGTAAGTGACGAGCGGGACTGCTTGCTTGAAACGGGTGGTGGCTTGCTGAAAATGCGTCCTTTCTTGTCGGAAGAGCCTTTCCTGGTCCACAATGTGGATATATTGACCGACCTCGACCTCGCTTCATTAACGTCAGAGAAGGAAGCATTGGCTTACTTGGCCGTCCGCAGAGTGCAAAGTGACCGCTATTTCCTTTTCAACCCGGATGGTATCCTATGCGGTTGGGAAAATGTCAGAACTTCAGAGATAAAGATGTCGCGCCCGCAAGAAACCCATTTGGAACGCTTTGGTTTTATGGGAATTCACTATATTTGTCCATCTATATTCCCGCTTCTGACCGAAAAAGGAGTTTTTTCCATTACGGATGCCTATTTGCGTCTGGCCCGAGATCATGAGATCAGAATGATAGATTGCTCGTCCTCCCGTTGGATGGATATCGGCAGCCCGCAACAACTTCTTGAAGCGCAATCGTTTTGATGGATAAAGCAGGGATTATATTGTATTTGGATATTGTATCAGCCTATTAGTCGGATGGATAAGAAAGTAGTCCTTTTAGATACGACATTACGCGATGGAGAACAGACTTCAGGAGTCTCTTTTGCATTACAGGAAAAATTGAGCATAACCCGTTTTATGTTGATGGAACTGGGAGTTGACCGTGTCGAAGTGGGTTCGGCGCGCGTTTCTCAGGGTGAATTTGACTCCGTCAGCCGTATTGCCGCCTGGGCACAGAGCGCTGGCGTGCTGGATAGAGTGGAGGTTCTCGGTTTCGTGGATGACGGCCTTTCGTTGGATTGGATACACCGCTCCGGCATCCGGGTGATGAATCTTCTGGCCAAAGGCTCCTTGCGTCATCTCAGCGCTCAATTGGCCAAAACTCCTGAAGAACATATTTCCGATATCCGCGGCATGGTGAATCAGGCAAGCCGGCTCGGCATCCATGTCAATATTTATCTTGAGGATTGGAGCAATGGCATGCGTCAGTCGCCGGATTACGTGTATGGATTGGTGGATGCCTTGTCAGATTTGCCGATAGCCCATTACATGCTGCCCGACACCTTGGGCGTTCTTGATCCGACCCGGACGATGGAGTATTGCCGTATGATGCAAGAGCATTTTCCGCATCTTCTTTTCGATTTCCATGCTCACAATGATTATGATTTGGCCGTTGCCAATACGGCGGCCGCTGTTCAGGCGGGTATATCTTGCGTTCATACTACGGTCAATGGTTTGGGAGAACGGGCTGGAAATGCCGCTTTGACCAGTGTCGTCGCCGTATTGCACGATCATTTGAATGTCCGGACCTCTGTGTCGGAAGAGAAACTTTATCAGATAAGCAAACTGGTGGAGACTTGCTCCGGTGTGAGAATACCCGGCAACAAACCCGTCACGGGGGATAATGTGTTTACGCAAGTGGCTGGTATTCATGCGGATGGAGACAGTAAGAGCCAATTGTACTGTAACCGTTTGGATCCGGACCGCTTCGGCCGCGTGAGGGAATATGCTTTGGGCAAGACCTCCGGCAAGGCCAGTATCCGCCAGAACCTTGAGCATCTGGGTATTAAATTGGATGAGGATTCCATGGACAAGGTGACGGCCCGCATTATTGAATTGGGCGACCGCAAACAGTTGGTCACAGCGGAAGATCTTCCTTTTATCGTATCGGATGTCTTGAAGCACAATCCGGAAGAGCAGCGCATCAAGGTGTTGAATTATTCGCTTTCTTCCACTTGCGGATTGCGTCCGATGGCTACCGTCCAGTTGGAAGTCGATGGAGAAGTTTATCAGCAGACTGCCTCCGGTGATGGTCAATACAATGCTTTCACCAAAGCTTTATGGAAGATTTATACGTCTCTCAACAAAGACAAACCCGAACTGCTTGATTATATGGTGGTGATACCACCCGGAGGAAAGACGGATGCCTTGGTCCATACGACTATCACCTGGCGTTTCCACGGCAAGGTCTTCAAGACACACGGCTTGGATTTGGACCAGACCGAAGCCGCTATCAAGGCGACGGTCAAAATGCTGAATGCGATTGAAAACAATTAACGCTGTATCATATTTCTATGAAAATCAAAACTCGTCAATCTTTTATGTCTGTATTCGCATTGTGCGCGCTGACGTTTACGGCTGTGGCTCAAAATACCGCAGATGCCGTTGCCAACCCTGCCGAATGGCCGGTATTACATACTGAAAACTATCCTGGCAGCCGTTGGTGGTGGCTTGGAAGTGCGGTGGATAAGGAAAATCTCACCTGGAACCTGGAATATCTCCGTAATGCGGGAATCGCCAGTGTGGAAATCACACCGATTTATGGAGTGAAAGGGGAGGAAAGCCGCGATATCCCCTATCTGTCTCCCAAATGGATGGAGATGCTGAAATATGTCGGACAGGAAGCCGGACGGCTGAATATGCTCGTGGATATGAACGGCGGTACGGGTTGGCCTTTCGGTGGCCCGAATATCCGACCTGAAGATGCCGCGGCCTGTCAGTTTGTCCGTCAGTTTCCCGTTCAAGCCAGGACCAGGGGAAAATACGGCAAGGCTGCCCGGACCTATTTGCCGCAGTCTATGGATATTTCCTTGCAGGATCCCAAACAGAAAGGGCTCTCCGCGATTGAATCTGTCCTTTTTGTCGGTCATGACGGCTCCCGTTGTCAGATTCCATTGACGGCCGTTCAGGATGATGTGTTGAGTTTCACACCGGAAAAGGACGGTAGGATTTATGTGCTGTATTGCGGCAGAACCCGTCAGCAGGTGAAACGTTCTGCCCCCGGAGGTGAGGGTTTGGTGATGAATCATCTTTCCAAAGATGCCTTGTCTCATTATCTGGAACGTTTTGACAAAGCCTTTGCCGAAAGTGGAGTGGCTTGGCCGCATTCGTTTTTCAACGATTCATACGAGGTCTACGGAGCCGATTGGAGCGGAAATCTGCGTGAGGAATTCAAAGCCCGCCGCGGTTATGATATTGACGATTATCTGCCCGAGTTTACGGGAATCGGTCACCCGGACACCATAGCCAGAGTGATATGTGACTATCGCCAGACCATTGCGGAAATGCTGCTTGACAATTTCACACGTCCTTGGACAGAATGGGCTCACGGCCACGGCGTTACGACGAGAAATCAGGCTCATGGCAGTCCCGGCAATCTCCTGGATCTTTATGCCGCTATGGATATCCCTGAGTGTGAGTCATTTGGATGCACTTTGTTTGATATTCCAGGTCTGAGAGTCGATTCGAATATCCGCAGAAACGATGGCGATCCGGCCTCTTTGCGCTATGCTTCTTCCGCTTCCCATGTCTCGGGTAAGACCTATACCTCCAGTGAGAGTATGACCTGGCTTACGGAACATTTCCGCACTTCTCTCGCTTTGATCAAGCCCGAGATGGATCAGCTGTTCGCCAACGGAGTCAATCGTGTTTTCTATCACGGAACTCCCTATACTCCCCAGGATGCTCCTTGGCCCGGTTGGTTGTTCTATGCCTCCATTCTGGTCAATCCCAACAATACCATATTCAGGGATATGTCTGCTCTGAATATGTATATTGCAAGGATTCAATCGTTTATGCAATCCGGAACTCCCGACAACGAGTTGCTGCTTTATTTCCCGATTTATGATATCTGGGAAAATTTCCGCAAGTCAAATTATGTGGCTTTCGATATTCATAAATTGGGAGAGAAATTGCCCCGTTTTGACCGCACCGTGGCCGATATCCTTGCCCAAGGTTACACGATGGACTATATTTCGGACGCGCAGCTTATGCGCACCCGCTATGAGAAGAATACCTTGGTGACGGAAGGTAATGACGGTTATCGGAGTGTCCTGGTTCCCATGTGCGAGGTGATTCCCGTAGAGACGATGCGACAGTTGCTGAATCTGGCGGAACAGGGTGCGGAAGTGCTGTTCTACAGTTGCCTTCCCTCGGATGTCCCCGGTCTCAAGGACTATACTTCGCGTCAGGAACAGCTCCGTCAAATGCTGGCATCGACCGGATTGACGCAAGTGACGGAAGCTGTGTCCGCTCAGACATACGGTAAGGGCCGCTTGCTGGCATCGACAGATTTGCAGCGTCTTCTGCAGGCCTCGCGTCTGAGCCGCGAATCGGTGACCGGCGATTATGGCGCTTCGATGGCCCGCAGAAAAGAACCTGACGGTCATACTTATTTTATCTCGATGCTCGAAAACCGTACATTGGCCGATTATGTGGAATTGGCGGTTCCTTTTGAGAAAGCCATGATATTCAATCCGATGAGCGGCGAAAAAGGTCTGGCTCTCCAGCAGGGGAACAAGGTCTATCTGCAGTTGGAGCCCGGCGAATCCTTAATTGTCAGAACTTTTGACGAAGCTTCGGCTTGGCAGGACGGTTTGGAGGTTTATCCTTTCTATCAGCCTGTGAAGAATCTGTCTTCGTCTGTTCGGAAGAAACTGGAGGATGACGCCTTCCTTCTTCGCGGGAAATGGACTTTCCGTTTTGATGAGAAGGTCGAAGGGGTGGAAGAGCCTGTCGTGATGGACGGACAACCGCGTTCGTGGACAGAATTGGAGTCTCCTGACGCCCGTACCTATGCTGGCAGCGGATGGTACAGTCTCGATTTCAAAATGCCCGTCAAACCTTCTTCCGCTGATAACTGGATGCTCGATTTCGGTGACGGACTGTATGAAAGCGCCCGGGTCTATGTCAACGGTCAGGAAGCCGGAATCGTCTGGAGTACGCCCTACCGTCTTTGCGTGGGACCCTTCCTGCGGCCTGGCAAGAACCATATTGAGTTGAAAGTGACCAATCTCCCGGCCAACCGTATTGCGGATTATGACCGCAGAGGCGTCAACTGGCGTATTTTCAAGGATATCAATGTAGTGAGCGTCTTCTACAAAGATATCACGTTTGACGTTTGGGATGTAGTTCCTTCGGGTCTGACTGAAACACCGCGTCTGATTCCGATGAGTCAAGTTGAATAATGTGTAAATGATTATATATGAGAAGGTTGTATTTGTCTTTATTGGCCGTTTCCTTGTTTGCGGCGGCGATGGCCCAGCCAGTTCAGATGATCGTGCGGACGGATAAGTCGCAGGCCACGGTCAATCCGGATATGTATGGAATCTTTTTTGAGGATATCAATTTTGCCGCAGACGGAGGTTTATACGCGGAATTGGTAAAGAACCGTTCGTTTGAGTTCCCACAGACGCTGATGGGATGGAAAACATTCGGATCCGTCGAAATCCGTGAGGATGGCCCTTTCGAAAGGAATCCGCATTATGTCCGTTTGAATTCATCCGGTCATCCCCATAAACATACCGGTATTGAGAATGAGGGTTTCCGGGGTATCGGGTTCAAAGCCGGTGAGGATTACCGTTTCTCCGTCTGGGCCCGTTCCGTCAATGGTAAGGCACAGAAACTCCGTGTGGAATTCATCAACTCCGCCGACAATATCATTGCCCATGCGTCTTTGACGGTCGATTCTCCCGTTTGGAAAAAATACTCTCTGGTGCTTAAGAGTAGAGCAGAGGATGCCCATGGTTGTCTTCGCCTTTTCTATGAGGCCGGCAATAACGGGGCGCTCGATTTGGAGCATGTTTCTCTGTTCCCGACCGACACATGGCAAGGACGGGAAAACGGTCTCCGTAAGGATCTGGCTCAGGCATTGGCCGATTTGCATCCCGGCGTGCTCCGTTTTCCCGGCGGCTGTATCGTCGAGGGAACCGATCTGGCGACGCGTTATCAGTGGAAGAATTCGGTAGGACCTGTCGAAAACCGTCCTCTGAACGAAAACCGTTGGCATTACACGTTCGCCAACCGTCTGTTTCCGGATTATTTCCAGTCGTACGGTTTGGGCTTCTATGAGTTTTTCTGTCTGGCCGAGGAAATCGGAGCGGCGGCTCTTCCGGTGTTGAGTGTCGGTCTTTCCTGTCAGTATCAGAATAATTCCATGAGTGCCCATGTGCCCTTGGATCAGTTGCAACCCTATATCCAGGATGCTCTCGACCTGATTGAGTTCGCCAACGGAGATACGCAGACGAAGTGGGGCGCTTTGCGGGCGGAAATGGGACATCCTGAACCGTTTCATCTTAAATATCTGGCTATCGGCAATGAACAGTGGGGACCGGAGTTTGTGGAACGTTTGGAACTGTTTGTGAAGGCTATCCGGGCCGCGCATCCCGAAATCCTGCTGGTCGGCAGCGCCGGTCCGTCTGCGGAGGGCGACCGTTTTGAATACCTTTGGCCGGAAATGAAACGTCTCAAAGCCGATTTGGTGGATGAGCATTATTACAAAGCTCCGGAATGGTTTTTGGCTAACGCCGCCCGATACGACTACTATGACCGTAAAGGTCCGAAGGTGTTTGCCGGTGAGTACGCTTCTCATGATCAGACTCAGGGGAAAGCCAACAATTTCCGCTCGGCTCTGACGGAAGCTTGCTTTATGACCGGTTTGGAACGTAATGCCGATGTTGTCCGGCTGGCAACGTATGCGCCTCTGTTTGCCCATGTGGATGCCTGGCAATGGAATCCCGATCTGATCTGGTTTGACAATCTCCGTTCTATGAAGACTCCCAATTATTATGTGCAACAGCTCTTCTGTCTGTACAAAGGAACAGAGGTGTTGCCCTTGTCCGGTATGGACATAAAGCCTTTTACCGGTCAGGGCGGTCTTTATGCGTCTGCCGTGAAAGACAGAAATACCGGTATGCTGATTGTTAAAATCGGCAATGCTTCCGCCGAAGCTCAGACCGTGTCCGTCTCTTTGCAGAAACTCCGCCCGCAGGAGCGCACTGTGCAGTGTGTGCGATTGTCCTCCGACGACTTGACCCAGGTGAATTCGTTGGATAATCCGAACAAGATTTGCCCGATGAAATCGGAATTTTCGATAAAGGACAATGTGTTTGAACTCGAAGTCCCGGCTCAATCGTTCAACGTATTGCTCATCCCTGTTTCATAGCCGGCAGTGTATGCGGCATAAGCTTTTTTCGGGCAGAGACGGTGATTGTCCACCATTTCTGCCCGAAAATTTATTTTATCCTTTCCTCTCCGGTTGTTTAACAGTCTAAAACGAATTAGATGTTAAATGTGTATTTTTTTTGCATTAAATCAGGTGGAAAAATTGTCGTATTTAGAAATAATAATTAAATTTACGCGCTTTTGTTATAGCGCATTCAAGTGCCTCTGTCACATAATCGGCATTAAGTTGAAGAATAAATTTCATTATATTAACATTTAATTACTGACCAATGAAAAAGTTTACATTGTTATCGGGTCTGTCGGCGCTGTTGCTGCTGACCTTCACACAATGCAACAAGGACATCGACACCTACTACGAGCGTCCTGACTGGTTGGAAGCCCCTATTTATCAGATTCTCGAAGCGGATGGAGATTTTTCGCTCTATCTGGAGGCTGTGGACCGCACTCTGCACAAACAGATGCTGCAGGGAGCCGGTCTTTATACCTGCTTCGCTCCTAACAATACGGCTTTCAAGCAGTGGATGAACGAGAATGGCTTCAAGTCGGTTGCTGAGATTCCTCAGGAACGCGTGGATGCTTTGGTTTCGTATTCTTTGGTGTACAATCTGTTCAAGGAACAGAATCTCGGCGCATCCCTCGTGTCCAAAATCTGGACGCCGGGTATGGCTTACAAGTACAAAACCACCTATTCCCCGATGTTGTCGCAGGAGGAATCCAATGGTGAAACCCTCTGGACTTTTGACGAAAACACGCCGGGCAGTTACAGTTATTCATCCAAGTCGGTGATTTCGGGAAACTATAAGTATCTGCCGATTTATACCGATGCTTATTTCAAGCATGTTACTCCGGCTTTGACCGCCGAGGATTACGAGAGCTTCTATCCGGGCTCCACTTGGGCGGGACGCAACGTCGGTCCGGCAACCATTTTGTCCCTTAGCGCCAAAGACACTACTTGTCAGCGTCTGGCCGAGAATGGAGTCGTGTACGAGATTGACAAAGTGGTCGAGCCGATTGACAATATGTATGACGTGCTGACCGAACGTTCCGAAGAATTCTCTGAATTCATGAGTATTCTCAACTACAAGAATTCTGTCGGTGCCTATTATTACAAGAAGTATATGGAAGTGGAGGGACTGGCCGAAGCGCTTCAGCTGATATATCCGGACAAGGATCTCAGCAAAGTCTCCGTCCGCTCCTATACGGGATTGAATTTTTCGCCGATTTCGGAAGTCTTCAAACTTGACAACAAGGATGCCACGCAGGAGAATGCCAACACGCTCTTCCTTCCGACCAACGAAGCGATGCGCGAGTATTTCGACCGCGTGATTCTGAAATACTACAACAGTGTCGCAGAAGTGCCGATGGAGGCGATGACCGTCTTCCTCAATTCTCAGGTTTCCCAGAGTCTGGTATGGCCCTCGACGTTCAAGACCGCTCAGAACAGTCAGACGGAATACGTGAACGGTTCGGGAAAGAACGGCAAGAATCTGGAAGAATTCGGTGTCAAAGAAAAGATCATGACCTCCAACGGTATTATTTATGTAACCGACAGTGTGGTCAAGAGCCGTTATTTTGAAACGGTGTATGCCGAGATTTTCCTGAATCCCATCTACGACTGGTTGAACATCGCTTATTCCAATTACTTCGAGACGGGTATCCGCAACGACCTGATGAAGAGCGAACTGACCGGATATGCTTCGGAATCGAACACCCTGTTGCTTTTCTCGGATGACCTGCTCCGTGCCGATGGTATGAGCTATGACGCCATCAGCAATGCCTTCTCGCATTCGGTGGTGGATGGTCCGCTGCGCCTGCAGCGCCTTATCCGCAATCACGTTTTCCTGGGCTACAAGGACAACGAGGCTTCCGGCATGCAGGGCGCCGACCTGACATTCGACGTGATAAATTCACAAGGGGAAACATTCAACAAACCGCTCAGCCAGTACAACAGCTGGATGTACCGCGTCAACAATGCCGGCGAACTGATCCGCTTCAAGGAAGGTAAAATGCAGGGCATCGGTGACGTGGAGGAGGGTACCTATGCCACCGTCACTCCCGTGGCCGAATACCCCAACGGTCATGTGATGAAAGTCGACCGCCTGCTGAAATATTCCCGCGTGGAGACCGGTGTGGCCGATACAGCTTACAACGACCGTCCTTTGTGGGAGTATCTTGACCAGGCCCGCAAGGAAAATCCCAATGTCAGCCAGTTCGTGGATTACATCGAGGCTTTCATGAAGAACTCGGACAACTCGCTGACGGGTGTGAAATCATCCAACTATTACACCGTCCTCATGCCGACCAATACGGCCATCAACAAAGCCAAGGCCGCCGGTCTGCTTCCACAGCAACCGATGTTTGACGAGCAGGACCTTGGCGGCGCCAACAAGGCTATGCGCTTCATCCAGGCCCATTTCCTGGTTGGTCGTGTGGTGGCGGATGACAACCTGCCCATCATTTATCCGGCCGATGCCTTCGCCGACGATTTGACCAAATACACGATGCCGTCGCTCTTGTCCATCACCAACGAGGCGCTGGGCCTGACCAACGCCAAGGCTATGGTGACGGTATATAAGAAAGCACTGTCTTCCAGCAGTATCCAGCTCTATGCCTATCCCTTGGACATCACTTCCGGTGGTGAAATCAAGGTCAAGGCCTATCCCGAGGAGGATCCCTATAACGAGCGCGCCTACCGTAATCACGTGGCTGTTACCCGTGGTAAGTTGACCAATCCGAGCGATATGTGCCGCAGCAACCGTATGGCCGGTAAAGCCGTTTTGCACGAGGTGAATAACTATCTGTATTTTGTTGACCAGAATTAAGACCTACGATTATGAAAAGATACCTTATATTAATAAGTCTTCTGTGCTTGAGCGTCATGTCCATGCTCGCACAGCCCGCAGGTCAGAAAATCATGATTCGCGGTACGGTCACGTCTGCCACCGACGGAGAGCCTTTGCCCTCCGCTTATATCTTTGAAATTGACAAACAGGGTCGTATCGTCTCCACTGCGGCTACCGATTACGACGGCAACTACAGCATGCTGATTTCTTCGACCGACAACGTCATCACCTGTCAGTACATCGGTTTCGTGAAGAAGGAAGTCCCTGTCGGCAACAGGACGGTCATCAACATAGCTATGGAAGAACAGTCCACGGCTCTGGGTGACGTCGAAGTGACGGCCGCCCGTCTGGTTCAGACCGGTATGCTTCAGATTGCCGAACGCGACGTGACCACGGCGGTCTCCCGTCTCGACGCCTCCGAAATCGAGGAACTTTCCGCTGCCTCCATCGATGATGCCATCCAGGGCCGTATGGCCGGTGTTGATATCGTGGCCACTTCGGGCGATCCGGGTGCCGGTATGTCCATCCGTATCCGTGGTACCACCTCCATCAACTCCACTAACGAGCCTTTGATTGTGGTTGACGGTACGGTCTATGAGACGTCCATCGGTGACTTCGATTTCGCCAACGCCAACGAAGAGGAATACTCACAGCTGCTGAACGTGGCCACTGAGGATATTCAGGAAATCACCGTGCTCAAGGATGCCGCCGCTACGGCTATCTGGGGTTCCAAAGCCGCCAACGGTGTGCTCCAAATCACCACCAAACGTGGTAGTATCGGT
>JAZRWU010000223.1:0-5981 GCA_045599885.1 Bacteroidales bacterium
AGCTTTCGCGGATGCGGACGGGCAGAATTATCTCGTTGCCTATTACGTACCTTCCTCGGAAACCGGAGAACAGGAGTTGCGCCAAACTTTGAGACGGAAACTGCCTGAGTATATGATTCCCCGCTTCTTCGTGAGAATGGAGAGCCTGCCCAAGAATATCAACGGGAAACTGGACCGCACGGTATTGCTGCCACCCGCCGCAGAGCAATACAAAAGCGTGTATGTGGCTCCGGCCGACAGCACCGAAAAAAGCATCTGCGACGCATTCGGGCAGGTGCTCCATTGCGGTACGGTAGGCACCTCGGACGATTTCTTCGCTTTGGGCGGAGATTCCATCAAGGTGTTGAGACTGCTCGCGGCCATCGGCGACAGCCATTTGAGCCCGGACATGATTCTCAGCGCCAGAACTCCCAAGGCCATTGCCGCACTTACTGCCGAAAAAGAGAGGAACGGCATTTTCCACCACAGCACGATTCCCGAATACACACCGCTCTCCGATTCCCAATTGGGAGTATTTCTTGATTGTCAACAAGATCCGACATCCTTGAAATACAACATTCCCGTACTTTGCCGCCTGCCGAAAGACACGGATGCCCAAGCTTTCATCAACGCGGTGAAATCGGTCGCCGCCTGCCACAAAGCCTTGCAAGCCACCATTGACACAACCGCCGGAATTCCCCAAATGCATTTCAACGAAAGCGAAATCCAAGTCTCTGAAAGCGAATGCGGCGACCTGTATCAGACCTGCCGGGAGCTGACCCGTGCCTTTGATCTTGAAAATGGCCCGCTCTACCGTTTTGTGCTGCTGCATACGCCTGACGGCCTGGCTTTCTTTTTCGATGTCCACCATATCGTGTTCGACGGGACTTCCATCACGGCTTTTGTCTCGCAAATCGCGCAAGTTTATGACGGAGCGGCCTGTGAACCGGAAGCATTGAGCCTGTTTGACATTGCCTTGGCCGAGCAGAGTTTGCCCGAAAGCGACACCTATCACCAAGCCCAGGATTTCTTCCGGCGGCATTTTGACGGTATCGACTGCGATTCCAATCCCGTTTCGGACAAGCTCATAGAAGAATCCGCCCAAGGTGCCGGCATCGTCCATCTCAAGGCCGACGCACTGAAAGCCGAAGAAATCACGCACTTCACGAAAGAACATAAAATCACCGAAAACACCCTTTTTGTCGCTGCGTTCGCCTATACGCTCGCCCGTTTCAACGCCGCCCCGGACTGTCTGTTCTGCACGGTCAACAACGGACGGCACGACATAGGTCTGGAGAATTCATTCGGAATGTTCGTCAAGACCCTGCCGCTGTATTTCCAATTCAACGGGAATCAGAATATCACAGACTATCTGACCGCCACACAAAATTATTTCTTCGAAACGATGAGTCACGACTGCATCCACTTCGGAGAACTTGCTTCCGAATATGGTATCGGATTGAATATCAGCTTCGTCTATCAGGCGGAAATGTTCAAGGGAGCCGATATGGGAAAAGGAACGATGTCGGCGGAGATGCTGGAGACCGGCGATGTCCAGTCCGACCTTCAGATGATGATGTTCAAGACAGAAGAGGGATACAGTCTGAATACCACTTTCCGCAACCGGCTCTATAGCGAGGCTCTGGTCAGAAACTTTTCCCGGATGTTCTTGAAGGTCATCCACGATATGATGCAGGTGGACACGCTCGATGAAATCGGATTGGCCGACGGAGAGGCCATAGCCCAAGTGGAGACTTTCAACCGCACCGAAAAAGCCTACGATACCGAAACCACCGTAGTGGAACTGTTCCGACGCCAAGCCTTTGCCAACCCGGATGCGCTTTGCTTGGTTTATCAGGATAAACAGTTCACATACAGCGAGATAGATGCCATCACCGACCGTCTGGCCCGCCATCTGCGCCGTCTCGGGATAGAGAAAGGACGCATTGCCGGCGTATTGATTCCCCGTTGCGAATATATGCTGATCTGCTCGCTCGGCGTGCTGAAAGCGGGAGGTGCCTACCTGCCTCTCGATCCGAGCTATCCACCGGAACGTCTCAATCTGATGATGCAGGACTCCGGTGCCATGCTGCTTATGACCACCCCGGAACTCAACGGCATCATCACCGATGCGTTCAGCGGCATCCGTATGATGGTCGATGAAATACCCTCACTGAGCGATGACGGTTCTCCCCTGCCCGACATCCATCAGGACGATCTTTTCATTATCCTATATACTTCCGGCTCAACAGGGACGCCCAAAGGTGTGGTCTATGCACACAGCAACACCTTGGTGACGGCGACTTGGGAAAAAAGTTTCTACGGACTCGGTCCCGGAGACAATGTGACAGCATACGCCAGCTACGGTTTCGACGCCAACGTGTTCGACACCTATGCGACCATCATCTCCGGAGCGGCATTGCACATCATTTCCGACGACATACGTCTGGACCTTCTGGAACTGCAGAAATATTTCAACCGCCACCATATCACCCATGCCACGATGACGACCCAGGTGGGCAGACAATTTGCCATGCTTCAGGGAACGGAAACGCTCCGCTACCTGAACGTGGGCGGCGAGAAACTGACACCGCTCAATCCTCCGGAAAGTTTCTCCCTCTACAACCTCTATGGACCTACCGAAGGCTCGGTGCTGGTGAGCGGCCACCTGGTTGACCGTCTTTACAAAGACATTCCCATCGGCAAAGCGCTGGACAATACTAAATTGTATGTGGTCGATGCGAAAGGCCGGCTTCTTCCTCCCGGGGCCGCCGGAGAACTTTGGATATCCGGTCCGCACGTGACCCAAGGTTACCTCAACCGTCCCGACAAGACGGCGGAAGCATACGGTCTGAATACGTTCTGCACCCAAGAGGGCTATGAGAGGATTTACCGCACGGGAGATATTGTCCGTTTTCTGGACGATGGAAATCTGCAGTTCATAGGCCGCCGTGACGCTCAGGTCAAAGTACGCGGCTTCCGGATCGAGCTGACTGAAGTGGAAGAAGTGATACGCCGCTTTGAAGGCATCAAAGATGCTACCGTCGCCGCTTTTGACGAGCCGTCGGGCGGGAAGTTCATCGCCGCCTACATCGTGGCCGACCGTCCCGTGGACATTGAAGCGATGAATGCTTTCATCCGCGCTGAAAAACCGCCATACATGGTGCCCGAAGTGACCATGCAGATTGAACGCATTCCTCTGAACCAGAATCAGAAAGTGAACCGCAAAGCCCTTCCCCGTCCGGAACGCAAGGCGGTCGATCTGGTGGCTCCCGAAACAAAACTTCAAAAAAGAATCTTCGATATTGCCGCAGAAGTGCTGGGTCATACGGCCTTCGGCATCGACACCCATCTTTTCGAAGCCGGTCTGAGTTCGATAGGCATGCTCAAAATGAATGTGACGCTCGGCACCGAATTCAATATGCCGGTGAAATTGGACAACCTCAAGCAAAACGACACTGTCCGCAAACTGGAGGAATTCTTCTCCCTTTCCGACCAGACGTCGGAGACGCGACAGATGTTGGCCGATTATCCTCTCACCCAGACTCAAAAAGGTATCTTCGTGGAATGCAGCGCCCATCCCGACTCCATTCTCTACAACGTGCCCATCCTGATCAAAATCAGCGGTGAAGTGGATATTGAGCGGCTGATGTCCGCCATAACAGCGGCGATGGATGCCCATCCGTATACCAAAGCGACCTTGTTCGCCGACCGGAACGGCGATTTGAGAGCCCGCCGCCACGACGATGCCGAGGCTCAAATCCGTCTCATCCGGACAGAGAAGATTCCATCACCCGAGGAGTTGGTGCAGCCTTTCAGCCTGCTGGAGTCGCCGCTGTACCGTCTGTCGGTTTACCAGACCGATGAAGGCAACTATCTCTTCATGGATTTCCATCACATCATTTATGACGGCATCTCTGAGACCATTTTGCTGTCAGATATCGACCGCGCATATTCGGGACAGAGCCTGACAAAAGAGACTTTCAGCGGCTATGAAGTGGCGATAGAAGAGGAAAAAGCCAGAGCCGGCGAACAATATCAACGGGCCAAAGCCTGCTACGATGCCGTATTTGAGGGTTGCGAGACGGAATGTCTGCCTCCCAAGGCGCCGGAGCCTCAAGGCGAGGGTCCTGCCTCCTTCCAACACGACAGCACCGTGGATTACAAGAAACTGAAAGCCTTCTGCGACAGCCGCAAACTCACGCTCAATGCTTTCTTCAACACGGCGTTCGGCCTCACTCTCAAGCAGTATGCCTCTTGCGAGGAGAGCGTTTTCACTACGGTTTATCACGGCCGCAGCGACTCGCGCCTGGCCTCCATCACCTCCATGCTTGTCAAGACCCTGCCCGTTCTGATCCGCAGTTCCGAAAACGGAAAAACAATCGATCTGATCCGTCAGACGCAGGAACAGCTGATGGGCAGTATGGCCAACGACCTGTATCCATTCGCGGAAATATCCCGCGCCTACGGCATCAAATCCGACATCATTTTCGTCTATCAGGGAGATAATTTCAGTTTCGAAACTCTCTGCGGCGAAAAAGCTGAATTTATGGAAGTGCTGCCCGCAGTGGCCAAAGCACCCTTCACCCTGACCGTCAATCTGGTGGACGGCGTTTATAAAATGACGGCGGAATACCGGCGCGAGATGTACTGCGCCGACTTCATGAAATGTTTCCTCCGCAGTCTGGATCAGGTGCTCCGTTCTCTGATGGAAAAAGACAGCCTCAACGACATTTCATTCATCGATGAGACGGGAATGGCCACCATCGCCCGATTCAACCTCACGGAACGGAATTTCGAAAACATTCCCGTCCATCGTTTCTTCGAACGCCATGCGGCGGAAAATCCCGGACAGACCGCAGTGATGTGCGAAGGACGCAGTCTCAGTTACGGCGAGCTCAACAAGCAATCCAATCGTCTGGCCCATAAGCTTATAGCATCCGGCATCGTACAAGACAGCATCGTCGGAATGATTCTCGACCGGAGCGTGGAACTGGATATTGCGGAACTCGGCATTCTCAAATCCGGAGGGGCATTCCTCGGTTTGTTGCCCAACTATCCCGATGACCGGATAAGCTTCTGTCTCGAAGACGCCGGCAGTCACATCGTCGTGACGACTCAAGCTATCAAAGATGCCCGACCCTCCTTGTTCACAGACGACCGACCCTATCGGACACTGATATTGGATGACATTCTGGCGGACGGCCCTGACGGGAATCCCGATCTGGACATCGCCCCCCACAGCCTGGCATACTGTATCTACACCTCCGGCTCCACCGGAAAGCCCAAAGGCGTTCTCATCGAGCATCACAACCTTGCCTGCCTCGCTCAACCTTTTGACGGCACATATTCCTGTTTTTATGGAGACAAAGGAGGCAGCACCAGTCTGGCCATCAGTTCCATTTCTTTCGACATGTCGGTTTTCGACAACCTTCTTTTCCTGCTCAACGGAAAATCCGTCTGCATCGCGACCGAACAGGAAATCCACAACCCGGCACTGCTCATCGAAAGGATGCGTTCCTCTCATGTTGATTGCGTGAGCATGACACCGTCGATGGCGGCCAATTACCTCAGCATTCCCGAAATCAGAAAGGCCATGGCTTCCGTCCGTTCGTTCGTGGCGGGTGCGGAAGCCTTTCCCGAATCTCTGTACAAGGAATTGAAGGCGATTTCACCCGACATGCACATCATCAACGCATACGGGCCTTCCGAATGTACCGTTTCCTGTTGCGCCAAAAAACTGTCAAACGGGCAAAGAATCACCTTGGGCCAACCGTCAGCCAACACCGCCTTCTATGTAGTTGACAAAAACGGCCATATTCTGCCGCCCTACGCCTGCGGTGAACTCATCATCTGCGGAGAACTGGTCGGACGCGGCTATATGAATCTTCCCGAGAAAACCGAAGCGGCCTTCTTCGAGCTGCAGGGGAAACGTGCCTACCATAGCGGAGACATCGTGCGTTTCAACAGCGACGGCGAAATTGAGTTTTTCGGACGGAAAG
>JAZRWU010000224.1:0-3613 GCA_045599885.1 Bacteroidales bacterium
CCGAAATGGGCTATGGGATATTGGCAATGTCGTGAGCATTATCATTCTTCGGATGAATTGACGGGGACTTTGGCCGAACTGCGCCGCCGTGAGATACCTTGTGATGTCATTATCCAAGATTGGAATTATTGGCCTCAAGACGCATGGGGCAGCCACGAATTTGACACTGTGAGGTATCCCGACCCTCAGGCCATGGTCGATGAGGTGCATCGTCAGCATGCGAAAGTGATGATTTCAGTCTGGCCCAAGTTTTATGCCGATACGGAACATTTTCAAGAGTTTGACCGTCAGGGTTGGATGTACCGTCAGGCGGTGCAGGACAGTCTTCGCGATTGGATAGGACAAGGTTATTTGGGATCTTTTTATGATGCTTATTCAAGTGGGGCGCGACGGTTGTTCTGGCAGCAGATGGATGAGCATCTGAACAAATATGGCTTCGACGCTTGGTGGATGGATGCCAGCGAACCGAATATCCGGGATTGTGTGGAAGAGGATTATTGCAAGGCACTCTGTGGCCCAACGGCTATGGGCTCCTCTACCGAATATTTGAATGCCTACGGATTGATGAATGCCCAAGCTATTTACGAAGGACAGCGTTCGGTCGATTCCAACCGCAGGGTCCTTTTGCTGACGCGTTCTGGATTTGCGGGAGTACAGCGGTATTCAACTTCTGTTTGGAGCGGCGATATAGCCTCGCGTTGGGAAGATTTGAAAGCGCAAATTCCAGCCGGCATCAATTTTTCGATGTCGGGAGTGCCTTTTTGGAGTATGGACATTGGCGGTTTCTGTGTGGAGAACCGTTTTGTGAAAGCCGGAAAGGAGTTTGAACGAAGTGGACGTGAGACTTCCGATTTGAAGGAATGGCGTGAATTACAGACGCGTTGGTATCAGTTTGGCGCTTTTATCCCTTTCTTCCGTTCGCATGGCCAATACCCTTATCGTGAAATGTGGAATATCGCTCCGGATGTTCATCCTGCCTATCAGAGTATGTTATTTTATGATGCTCTCCGCTATCGTTTATTGCCATACCTGTATTCCCTCGATGCCGCCGTCTGGTTTGATGACTACACTTTGATGCGGGGGTTGGCGATGGATTTTGGCGAGGATGACAGAGCCTTGAATATCAGTGACCAGTATATGTTCGGGCCTGCCTTGATGGTGTGCCCGGTGTATCAGTACGGAGTGCGTGAGAGGGAAGTGTATTTCCCTGAAAACCAAGGAGGATGGTACAATCTATATGACGGATCCGCGTATGCTGGAGGAAATACAGAAGGCGTGGAGGCACCGTATGACCGGATTCCCGTTTATGTTCCGGCCGGTTCCATTATCCCCGTCGGGCCTTCCATGCAATATGTGGATGAAAAGCCATTAAATGAGGTTCATCTTTATGTATATGCCGGAAAAGATGGTAGTTTTTCTCTTTATGAGGATGAAGGATGCCATTACGATTATGAGCGCGGGTTATATTCCTTTATCCACTTCAAATATGAGGATGATACACGGACTTTATGTATTTCTGCCAGAGAAGGAAGTTTTCCGGAAATGGTAGAGGAGAAAGATATTCATATTCATCTGATAACACCCTCTTCTCCTTTGGCCATCTGCTCAACAGACCATTCCGTGGATATTCATTATACAGGAAAAGAACGGAAGGTAAGGTTATGAAGGAAGTTTAAATGACGAAGCCCCTTGCCATCGCAAGGGGCTTCGTCATTTAATCATGATATTATTCAGTAGCGGCTTCCAGCTTTTTCAGGAACGAGAACATCACGATACCCGAAATCAGACAGAGTGCCATCAATACGGACCAGTTGACCCAAAGAGGGACATTGTCCCAAAGCATGGAAGGAATGGAACTCAGATAATTGCCGATAGCCGTAGCGGCAAACCAGCATCCCATCATCACACCTTTATACTTTGGAGGAGCCACCTTCGATACAAATGAGATACCCATCGGCGAAAGGAGAAGTTCGGCAAATGTCAATACCAGATAAGTGCTGATGAGGTACATCGGTACGACAGGATCGGGAGAAACACCACCGACTGCTTTCAATTCTGAAGGAGCCGGTTGCCCATTGGAAGCGGCCAGCATAATCAAATAACCGATGGCGGCCACGAACATACCCAAACCGATTTTCATCGGCGCAGAAGGTTCCTTGCCCTTGTTGGCCAAGGCTCCGAAAATAGCCATGGAAACAGGAGTGAGAGCTACCACAAAGAACGGATTGAACTGCTGGAACTGTTGCGGAAGAATATGGATGCTCGGTTCCATATTACCATAGAGCACGCCTGCGCCAATCCAAAGCACTAATGTGACGATTCCACAACCCAGTTTGCCTTTCTTCGTCTCAGATTGGAAGATTCCGAACAGAGTGTAGATAGATACGGCAATGAGGAACAAAGGCCAGATGTTGAATCCGATGCGGGTGAAGCCGGATACGGTGTCCTGCGTGTAATCACGGGCGAAATAGGTCAGCGAGGATCCGTTCTGATGGAAGGCCATCCAGAAGAAAATCACTACGGCAAAAACAAAGAACAGAGCCACAATGCGGTCTTTCGTCTGTTTGGGAGTGAGCTCTACCACGTTCTCATTGGAAGCGGCGGCCTGTTTGCCATTGACATCGGTATGTTTGAACCAAGGACGGAATCCGAAGTAGATAGCCATAGAGAAAATCAACGATACGCAAGCCACGGCAAAGCCAAGATTGTAGGCCGTAGAAAGCTGACTGATGTAGAATTGGCTGAAATCGTTGAGACTCATTGCCGAAACATCGGCTCCAGGCATCATGGACTGAAGATTCTGAAGCATCGAGGCATCCTGCAGAGTTCCGTTGAGACATTGATGGGCAAGCGCCGGGATATCGGCTTTATAGATAAGCCCTGCTTTGGCCAGGTGACTGTTGGTCAAGGCCGTAGCAGCCGTCGGGGCGAACATCGATCCCAGATTGATAGCCATATAGAAAAGGCTGAAACCGGAATCCCGTTTGGAACTGTATTTGGCTTCATCATAAAGATTTCCAGTCATTACCTGGAGATTCCCTTTGAAAAGGCCCGTTCCGACCGCAATCAGCAGCAAAGCACCGATCATAAGCGCAAGAGCCAATCCGCGGGTGGCAAAAGCATCGGTGGGAATAGCCAGGCAGACATAGCCGACAAACATCACACAAATACCTGTGACGACACATTTGCCAAAACCGATTTTATCGGCCAGCCATCCTCCCAAAACCGGCATGAAATAGACGGCTGCCAGAAATATGGCATAAAACTGTCCGGCTGCGGAAGCCGTAAAACCGAATTTCGCCTGAAGGAACAGGAGAAAGATGGCCAACATCGTATAGTACCCGAACCGTTCGCCAGTATTGGCCAATGCGAGAGCATACAGACCTTTGGGTTGTCCTTTGAACATAATACTGTTATTTTATGTGAATTCTAAAAAAATCGAGCAGAACTCAGAAACTGTTTTGAAATCTTTCATTACAGTTTCTCAATCCAAAGCAAAGATATACTATTTCCGTGGAGTAGCAAACATTTCGCCATGGCCGCTTATCGCAATTTTAAGTAGAGCAGGCTTCCGCTCTCATCGGGCGTAATGGTTATCGTATGGCAGAGTCCA
>JAZRWU010000225.1:0-3352 GCA_045599885.1 Bacteroidales bacterium
CGTAAAGGTGTTCTTCCAACGTCGGACTATTATACTGTCTTTACCACGAGAGTCGAGAGTGGCGAGTATTCGCCAGTGGATTGGCAGGATTACGCGACCAGGCTTGGTGTGGACCAGCGCTATTATCTTACAGCCGCGGGACAGACCAAGAGCACGAAATACCGTTTTTCGATTGGGTATCAGAACAATGAGGGTATCATCAAGGGAACGGGTTATGGCAACCTCACCTCGCGTCTCAACCTTGACAAGACAATCAAGAATTTCAGTTTCGGGGTCAAGGCGTCTCTCTCGTATCTCAATTCTCATATGACGCAGGGCACTGGTTCCGCAAGTTCCCAGAAGGCATCCACGTCAATGATAATGAGTATGCTTCTGACCAAACCCGTGATTTTCAACAAGAAATATGACGATGAGGGCATTGAGGTGGATGATGAGGGGCAGCCGGCATCAGGTCCCGATCTTTGGCTGACGGAATACCAAAGCAAACGTTCGGAACTTAGAATCACACCAAGCATTTATCTTCAATACAAGATTTTGCCCTGGCTGACTTTCAAATCCACCATCGGCGCCGATTACAGGTCGACCGAGCAGTTGAGATTCAAGTCGAAACGCATCAATTCCGAGGCTACCGGCTCTACCGGTTCCGTATCCCATGTGGACCGTCTGAATTGGAACATGGACAACCTCTTCTTCTTCGATAAGAAATTTAGAAAACATCATATCACGGGCACATTGGGACATTCCATGTCGCAGACAATCTTCTTCAGCCAAACGGTGGAGGGAAACAACGTCCCTCAATGGAAGGCTATGAGCGATGCCCTGATATATGCTCCTTATACGTGGTATAACTACAGCGAGACATTCAGCCAGCTGCTGTCGTTCTTCGGCCGCGCGGTTTACAATTATGGAGAACGGTATATTCTTACCGCGACTTATCGTTTTGACGGATCTTCAAAATTCGCTGGGACGAACAAATGGGCTCAGTTCCCATCTGTTGCATTTGCATGGAGATTCAACAATGAGCCCTGGTTCCACGTCGCTCCGATTTCATCGGCAAAACTCCGAATAGGCTGGGGAAAGGTGGGCAATCAGGGCATACCTTCATATCAGACAAAGAACAGGTACTCTTCAGGTTCATATGCCACCCATGACAACGATACCCACAAGCAGCTCTATATAACGTCCCAAAATCTTCCTTCAGTCAATTTGAAGTGGGAGACGACGACACAGTACAACCTGGGCCTCGATATGGGTTTCTTCAAAGGGTGTCTGACATTCGCGGCGGATTTTTATTACAAGATTACGGATGACCTTCTTCAGACAAAGACTGTTGCAGGCTCCACGGGCATTTCGAGCCCATACGTGAACATGGGTTCAATAGAGAACAAAGGTTTCGAAATCACGTTGAATGCGGTTCCGCTTCATACCAAGAACATTGAATGGACCATTGGCGGGAACTTGTCCCTGAACCGGAACAAAGTCCGTTCAATCGATCCCAGCGGTACCAGCCGTGGCGAGATGTATCTTTATCCGGACCAGCCAATCCAGACAGTTGACTACTTTACTGGCAGCAATCTTTCGGGAGATGCATACAGCAAGGATTATGTGAATCTTTTCGCGACAGGACTTCCAATGTGCGTCTTCTACGGAATGCCGACAGACGGAATAGTTCAGCAGGGCGAACAGGGCGTCCCTCTCGCGGATGGTCTTTTCAGGGGTGCAGGTTCAATCAATTTCGTGGATACGAACAAGGATGGAGTGATTTCCTCGGCGGACAGGGTGATTATCGGCGACCCAAACCCTGATTTCACCTACGGCTTCACGACGTCGTTCCGCTTTAGGCAATTCACTTTGTCCGCCTCCTTCAATGGATCATACGGAAACGACATATACAACCAGCAGGCTGCAATCCTGGCCGATCCCACGACAAACAGTGCGAACAGACTGCGCCGAATCCTGACGGATTCCTGGTCCACCAGCAATAGGGAAGGGACGCTTCCGTCATTCAGCGCCTATCGCCTTTCCGATGTGAACTGGTGCTCTGACCGGTTCGTGGAAGACGGGTCATTCCTTCGCCTTCAGGATCTGTCGCTTTCATACAATCTCACTCTGCCGAAAAAGATATTCCTCAGGAAACTGACAGTCAGCGTCTCCGGGAAGAATCTTTTCGTGTGGACAAAATACTCCGGATATGACCCCGATGTCAATGTATATGGCACGGTAAAGAAATATGGTGTCGACCTGGGTTCATATCCTTCTTCCCGAACGATTTTACTTGACCTCAAACTGTCTTTTTGAAAATGAACGACATATTTAAAATTGCAGCAACGCTTTTCTTATATGCCGGACTTATGTCCAGCTGCGCTTTCCTCAATGAAAAGGATACGACCTCGTATGCAATGGTAGCAACAAAAGATGCGTTGGAATCAAACATTGTCGGATGCCACAGACGTGTCGAAGGCTCCGGGTTCAAAGGTGGGGCCTTTTGCGAGTGGCTTTCCCCGGCATCCGGCCTGAGCATATACGGCAACACCTCCGCGCTGACCAATCCTTTGGAGAGATGGTCCTGCTGTCTGAAATACACCCGTTTTTCAAAACATCCCGAGAGCTATTCATCATTCACCAGCTTCTATCAGGGCATATATCGCTGCAACTCCTTGCTGGAGGAACTGGAAAAGAGCCCTGTCGAAGAATCGTACAAGACTGAAATAGAGGGTGAGGCGCTCTTCCTCAGGGCAATGGCTTATTTCTACCTTGTCCGTCTGTACGGAGACTGTACTCTTACACTGAAGGCTCCTCACACTGTCGAAGAGGCGTATGGGCCCAGGGAGAATTTTTGGGTCGTGTACTGCCAGATCGTAAAGGATCTTACGGAAGCGTATGGCAAGATGCGTTCGTTCTCAAGAATGGTCAAAGTGGCCGGCGGAAATTCATCCGGACGCGTATGCAACTATGCCGCAATCGCCTGCAGGTCTCTTGTATATCTCACGATAGGTACCCTTCTGGCCCACCCGGATGACAATTTCTGGGTGAACAGAACACCTGATTTCTCCCCGATAAACATCTATACGGCTGAAGACGCTTTCAGGCTGGCCCTTGCCGATGCCAAGGATGTCATCGAGAACGGCCCCTTTGAGCTTTGCCCCGACTACCGTCAGTTGTTCCGTTGGGACGAGCCCGGCGACTGGCAGCTTCGGGAGCGGATATGGGTTATTCCACGCAGTCCCGAGACTTCGGATTCCGGTTCCGGTCTCACGCAGTGGGCTCTGCCGAAATACTATAAGAGTACTGAAGGAGAAGCCAATTTTGGCCGTTGCCGTCCTGACCGGTGGTTCTTCCAGAAGTGGTGTGA
>JAZRWU010000226.1:0-4127 GCA_045599885.1 Bacteroidales bacterium
AACGTGGAGATGGTATCCAGATCATCGTTCCAGAAAATGGAAATCTCTTCCAGCGCCTCCTGTGTGTCGCCGCCTTCCGTGATGATGGATTTGACGATTTTGCGCCAGATTTCCTTGTCGGCCTCGTAGCGGGCATCTTCACTCTCGGGAAGAGGACTGTCCACATATTCGAGGTAAAAGGGAGAATTGACCGTCTGCTCGTAGAGTTTGCGGATCAGACTTTCCTGATTCTGCCAGATGATGACCGCTGTACGGTTGACTTTGCAGAACTCTTTGTTGACGCGGAGCTGCTGAATGAAAAGATTGTCGATGAAGCGGGTGTTGGGATGGAGCTCGGCTTCGGTGGGGAGATATTTATTGCGTCCCATTTCTATTCTCTGTTCGGCATAGTCGGTAATGCTGACCATGAGTTGTAGAAGAGAAATGTACAATTCATAGCTTTTTTCAAGACTGGTCTTGAATTCCTTCTCGGCTTTCTGCATATCTCCGGATTCATTCTGGTAATATGAATAAGCTGTCTGAAGGACTTTGGAACGGATAAGAACGCGGTTGATCATTTTCTCGATGATTAGGGAACGTGCAGCCCGGAGGAAACGGCCATGGTCGGCTCTGCACATCTCAAAACGTGGACAAAGGTAATTTGTTTTTTTTCAATTTTCTGTTGCCAATCATTAAAATTTATATAATTTTGCCGTGTGCGAGCCATTTAACCTGAACCTTTATGAATTTATTGGAGAATAGTTCCGACTTCAGCAAGGAAATTATATACAGTCGGGAGGTCCGGTCGGGAAGACGGATTTATTATTTGGATATAAAAAGGAGCCGTCTGGGAGACCTGTTCATCGCGATTACCGAGAGCAAGAAGATTACGGGTGGCCATCCTGACAATCCGGAAGCGCGTTTCGAGAAGCATAAACTATTTCTTTATCAGGAAGATATTCCTGATTTCGTGGATGCTTTGGACGATTTGATCGCATATATCGCCGAGCAGCGTGAGCGAGAGGAGAATCCGATGGCTGACCGGCATGAGAACGGCCTGGTGGACGGTAATTCCATGGAGCCTCTCTATGATAGCGAGCTTTTCAGGGACGATTGGTCGGATTATGGCCGTCCCTTGAGCCTCGATCTGGATTGAAATACGGAGAGTGTTGAAAAGAATTCTGTCGAAATTGTTTGTATCCCAAGGATTTTTATTACCTTTGCGCCGCTTTTTAAGCCCCCTTGGACTGTCTGTCAGACAACCGTGTGATGGGAAAATTTAAAGCGTCATTTAAATTTTTGAGTAACACAAATTACAAAACAATGAAAACGTTAGAACTCAACGCCGTTCCGAGAAACGACTTCGGCAAGAAAGCCGCCAAAGGCATCCGTAACACGGGTTTCATCCCTTGTGTCCTTTATGGAGGAGAAGAAACACTGCATTTCCAGATTAAGGAAGAAGATCTTCGCGCTCTGCTTTACACTCCTGAAGTCTTCGTGGCCAAATTGAATCTCGAAGGCAAGTCATACAATGCTGTTCTGAAAGAGGCTCAGTTCCATCCGGTAAAAGATACCGTTCTTCACCTCGATTTCCTTCAGGTATTTGAGGACAAGCCCGTCATGGTCGAACTGCCTGTCAAGCTTCACGGTCTGGCAGCTGGTGTACGCGCCGGTGGTAAGCTCAGTCTGGACATGCGTAAGCTCAAAGTCAAAGGTATCTATACCAGCATTCCTGAATGCCTCGACATTGATGTCACCAACATCGAATTGGGCAAGACCATTCAAGTCGGCAATCTGAATTTCGAAGGTCTCGAAATGATGAACGCCAAGAATGCCGTTGTCTGCGCTGTCAAACTGACTCGTGCCGCCCGTGGTGCCGCTGAGCAGGAATCCTGACAAGCCTTTCCCGGATAATCTTCATAGCATTCCTGAGTGATGTGTTTCATATTCCGGAAACATGACAGGAAGCCTAATGATTCAGGTATGAAGTATTTGATTGTCGGTTTGGGCAACATCGGTAATGAATACCGCCACACCCGCCATAACATCGGATTTGACATATTGGACGCTTTTGCGGAAGCGTCCAATATTGTTTTTTCCACCAAACGTTATGGCGATGTGGGGCAGGGTAGGCTCAAAGGTCACCAGCTGATACTGCTGAAACCTTCTACCTATATGAATCTGAGCGGCATGGCGGTCCGTTATTGGATGCGTCAGGAGAATATTCCGATAGAGAACATTCTCGTGTTGGTCGATGACATAGCTTTGCCTTTCGGCCAGTTCCGCTTGCGCCCGGGAGGAAGCAGCGCCGGTCACAATGGCTTGGGCAACATTGAGGAAGTGTTGGGCAGCGATGCTTATGCACGTTTGCGTTTCGGTATCGGCCACGATTTCCCACAGGGCGGACAAGTGGATTATGTGCTGGGTACCTGGCCCGAAGATCAGCAGAAGCAACTCCCGCAGTGTTTCGGACGGGCAGTGGAGATTATCAGCGCCTTCTGCCTTTCCGGTGTTCAGAATGCTATGAATCAGTATAATAAAAAAGGTGTATAGAGGATATGGCGGCAGAAGTGAGAATTGACAAATGGCTGTGGGCCGTCCGGGTTTTCAAGACCAGAAGTCTGGCGGCGGAGGAGTGCAAAAAAGGTCATGTTTCCATGAACGGAAGCAATCTCAAGCCTTCGCGCACGGTCAAGGCGGGTGATGTGGTGCAAGTCCGCAAATCACCTATTACGCTTTCCCTCAAAGTGTTGCAGACAATAGAAAACCGTGTTTCCGCCAAGTTGGTTCCAGAAATGTTGGAAAACGTCACGCCGCCGGAACAGTATGAGCTGTTGGAAATGTCCAAAATCAGCGGCTTTATCGACCGGGCGAAAGGCACGGGCCGTCCGACCAAAAAAGAACGCCGCGATTTGGATTTCTTCCTCGATGATGAGGAAGATGATGAGTCCGAAATGGAAGATTTTTAGGAGTTGCCTATAGCATTTTCTGATACAGGAGGATGCCGTGATACCCTCGTGTGTCGCGCAGCCAGTCCTGCATCTTCCCTCGGAACTGGAAACCGCTCTTCTCGAAAAGAGTAATGGACGGAAGGTTGTCTTCGGCGATTTCGGCATACAACTGATGCAGCAGCAAAGTCTGCCGGGCGTATTCCTCCATCAGATTCAAGGATAGGGTGCCGATTTTCCGCTGTTGCCATTCCGGTTCGACGAGAATGCTGATTCCCGCCCTTTGCGCCGCCGCATCGTAATCATATAGATCCACGCTGCCCACCGTCCTTCCGTCGCAGTCTATCATCAGGCGCAGTTGCCGGAGTTCCTGAATATCGGTTTCGAGGGCGGTCTCGATGTAATGTTTGAGTGTGAATCGGGAATACGGCTGCCGCGTGGAACCGAAGGGCCAGAGACGGGCCTCATTCTCCCAACGGTACAACCATTCCAAGTCTTCCGGCTCTATGGCGCGAAGACGGATATCGGAAGCAGCTATGCTCATTTCCTGTTGATTTTGCGGGGAATGAAATCGTCGTCGTAATCGTCCTCGGCGTTTTCTCCCTTCTCTGATTTTGGAACGGAGATGTCTGTTTTGACAGCAGGAATATCCTTGCCATCCTCATCGAGGTTCAAATCACGCATCAGCGAGCTCTCTCCGGGAATGAAAAAGAAATAAAACAGGAAAACCATCGTGAAAAACAGAATTCCCTGTTTCATATCGGTCCAAAGTGTGAAGGCCAGCGATAGAACCGCCATGAAATCAAACAAATATATTCTGAGCAAATAGGCTCGTCGATAACCTTCGAGTCTCATCGGAATGTCTTTCAATTGCTGCAGTTTCAGGTTGTTCTTGTGAAACCATCTCAAGAGCGAGGGGATGCCGATAAGCACCAATAATATGAAAATGACCTGCAGCGTGAAACTTTTCCCGTCAAAAAGATCCTGATGTTTGATCAGTCCGCGGCTGACCGATAATCCCAAAACAGCCATCAGAATAGCCGAAATAAAGAAATGCAGCTTGATCTGTTTCGTGGTGGCCTTGATTTGAAGGGCACCTTCACTTGGCTGAACGTTTTCTTTTTGCTTGCTCATGTGCGCTTTTTTATGATTTGAAAGGAGTGCGGTTGAGTATGGACCGGCCGAGTGTCACTTCATCGG
>JAZRWU010000227.1:0-3170 GCA_045599885.1 Bacteroidales bacterium
GGACCGGCTTGTTCTTCTCCTTCGAGAAGATGAGCTTGAAGTTGCCGTCGATGAGAAGGTCCACGTACTTGCCGTGGTGGAGCTTGTCGCCTGTCCTTGCAGGCGGCAGCTTGGTGGTGAAGTCTGATGACATAGTCTTTGTTTTTCGGTTCCGGCAAATGTACGTCGGCGCGGGGGAAAATCAAAGGCGTGGTCCCTCGCGGCAGGAAGATTTATGCGTTTCTTTACGGAATTTCCGTTTCTTGTGTGAGGGCTGTCCACGTGGCGGAGTATGCTTCCGGAGGGAGCTTTGAAGACGGAAGATTGCGGGGCAAAGCCCGCAATGACGCTTTAAAGCCTGCAATGATGCTTTTCCGTCATCCCGGTGATGCTTTTCCGTCATCCCGGTGATGCTTTTCCGTCATCCCGGTGACGCTTTTCCGTCATCCCGGTAATGCTTTTCCGTCATCCCGGGCGCCGCCCCGGGATCTGGTTCATCGGTACCGGGCTGAAATCGCGGGCATTTTCGTCCCGCGCCAACCTTTTGGCAGAGGCTCAAGACCTGGTGGAAGAGCATTTTGGGATAGGCTGAACTTGTATCATTCAAGCTCCCCAGTAGTTCCGTCCAAGGAACCCGGGGAGGTTTCTTTGGGTCAGATGAACTTTACCGCGAATTGCGCTGAATACCAGGCTGTGCCGATGATGCTTGCGGACATTGTCGGACAGGCGGCCGACACAGTTTTGTTGTCTCCAAGATATTTTTACCTATATTTGCAGAAATTGTAATTGAAATGGCGAAACCGATTAAAGAAACACCGATTTTAACGGGTAAGGACGCAGAGCGGTTCGTTTCTGAGATGCAAAGAGTGGACAATCTTAGTGCTGAGCAGCGCAAATCCAACTACGCACAATTGATGGCTCAGTATAAGGAAGCAATACGTAATATTGAAATTTGCCTCTGATGAAATTAGTCCGTCTGACTGCCGACTACCCCCTCCAGTCCTTTGATTGCGGAGATGAGGACTTGAATGAGTTTCTTCTTGATGATGCGAAACATTTTCTTGCAAAACGCATCGCGAATACCTTCATTCTTGAAGATGAGGGAAAGATTGTTGCATATTGTTGTCTGCTGAATGATAAGGTGACAAGGCTGGAGATTGTCGGAAGCCAGTGGAAGAAAATCAAGGACACATTTCCGGACGGGAAGAAATTCCGCAGTTATCCATCAGCCAAGATAGGACGTTTTGCTGTTGCCAAGGAATATCAAAGCCAACATATAGGAGCTCAATTGATGTCCATTATCAAGACTCTGTTGAGCGATGACAATATCTATTCTGCTTTTCGTTTCATTACTGTTGATGCGTATTGCTGTGCTCTTGACTTCTACCGGCACAATGGCTTCAAAGAGTTGACCCAGACAGACGAAAACGACAGCACGAGGCTTATGTATTTCGACATGCTTGAGGTAGGCAAATAGTTGGCGGTAAGAGAACTATAGTTGGGTGATGTATCCCCGAAAGTGTGCCCAACTGAGATGACTCTCCAGGCTCTTCGCCAAAAGTTATGCGAAAGAGCATAATGCATTCAACCTCCCCGGCACTCCCGTTCAAGGACACCGGGGAGGTTTGAAATAAGCCCCCGGTAACTTTTGTATCGAACCCGGAAAACACCGGTGCAGGCAGTCTGCATCCTGTGCGTTCTGCGGCCGGTCCGTTGTACCGGTGGCGGGGTCGAGGGGGCCATTGGTACCGGGAATCTTTGTTGTACGCAATACGCTTCAGGTTGGTTGTACCGGTGTTTGCCGGGTTTGTCCGCATCGAGGTAAGATACCGTAGTCTCCCTCGCGAATGAGGCTATCCGGCTGTATCAGTCTTCATTTATGGCAAAAACCCGGTTGTGGGATGATGTAAGAACCTCCGCATCCCAATGTCCTCACATTAAGGCGGCAATCGGCATCAATGACCTGCACTCCACTCTCTCCTTTAAGCACATTGAATTCATTGAGATCTCCAATGTAAATGTTTGCGGTTTTGTAATTCAGGTGCATCCCGTAGTCTTCTCCTGCCTCCTCGAATCCGAGTCCGGTCATAAACTCAAGTCGCTCCTGTTCGGAAACACCGCGACCTCGTATGTATGGTTGTTCTACCATTATGACAAAATTCCCTTGATTGCGTCCGAAACCTGTTACTACAAGAGGAGTAGTGTGGAATATGGCATTGTGAATGATAATCCTGTCGAGAGCAAGTCTTACAACATTGTAATGTTTTAAGGAAATCAATTTGCGGACCTTCTCGTCAGTTACGTCTATGAACACCTCGCTTTCCGTGCCGTCATCACGCACCTGACTTATTCCGGAGAGATAAGTCTCAGGATCATCGAACCAGACTCCTTTCAGCCTGGCCCATTTCTCAATTAATGTCTGCTGGATTTTTCCATCCCCGACGAGATCATCCGTGCGGTAGATCTCCCGAGTCTCCGACTCTGTGCGAGGACATCCTCGACAGATAATGGCCGCTTGGCATAGGAAGCCATATCTCGCTGACAAGCCAGACTGTTGTTCCTGTGGAATTCGTTCAAATATTGTTCTGCCATCGTTGATTTCTTTTGCGACCGTATCAATCTCCGACAAAGTTATAGAATCAAATCCGAATTCCCAAATCCTGCGGTTCAGTTTGTCCAGCCTCTCTGTTGAGACAGAGATTCCTATTCTGCTCCGATTATCCATACTTTTTCAAAAATACAAAAAGAAAGTCAGAAAGCGAGTATTCTGATTAAGAGATCGAGGGAATGACTCTCTTCTTAGAAGCCGCCTCCTCTTCCATAAAACGGGATGCTTTTCTCATTGCAAAACAGGCCGAAACCGTCGTTTTTCGTGATTTTCAAGAAAATTCGCGGGAGGGCTTTTACGTAAGTGGCTGATTGAAAGCGGATTGGAAATTTACGAATAAGCGCATTCCGGCGAATCTTCGAATGCGGTTTTGATAATACTCAACTGTTTGTATTTCAATCTATTAGGGCCGTATTTCCGGCTCAAAATCCCTATTGCTTTTAAACGGCCGATTGATTTCCTTAGGATAAGGTAGGAAATCGGCTGGGTTTTTCTTGGGGAAAAATGAGGGGAGAAAAGGTATGCGGAATGGGGCGAAGATCGGGAAGGAAACGAGCGTGCCGAAAGAAGGGAAAATCGAGGG
>JAZRWU010000228.1:0-7548 GCA_045599885.1 Bacteroidales bacterium
GTGGATCCGTCGTTGTTCTATACCTTTGAGATCGAAAGCCTTTATCAGAAATACCAATTGCTGGCCTTGAATCTTGGTTGGGAAGAATACCGATACGTCCATTACGACTATCAGGAACGCCGTTGCCGCTTCAAAGTATGCGCCGGTGATGCGGAATGCCAGTTTGAACTATGTCAGGAATCGGGTGAGGACGAAACGTATCTGGGAGCCTTCCCTTTATACCAATGGGGCAGGAAGGATCCGCTGATACCGGCTGTCAATTTGGGTAAATTCGAATTTCTTTCTTTATATGGTGGTACTCCGAGCCGTTACAGCGACGGAGACCTTCCGGTGACCGCAGCGGAGGCCATCCGCCATCCCGAAATTTTCTACCGCATTAAAGCAGAACCGGCAAATTGGTGTTCGGACAACGGTGCGTTTTTCTACAATATGTGGGACAACAGCAATAATGTCGGCGTGGAAACAGAAAGAGATCCGGTCAAGACGGTCTATGATCCATGTCCTCCCGGCTTCCGCCTCCCGACAAGCACCACTTTCAATTTGATGCTGACTTCGAACGCCGTGGGCAGAAACCGGTATGGACAACACTATTACCGGACCCGATGGAAAAACTCAACCTTTCTGATGCCCTGTCCCGGAGTGGCCTATAACTATATGAGCATCAGTATATCCGAAAATCATGGCAGTTATTGGTCGTATTATCCATACAGTCAGTCGGGGAGCATCAACAACAATTATGGACGTTGTAAAGATTTCCACTATTTGGCTGTGACAAGGGGCGGCGGTTACCGTTCCAACGGATATCTGATCCGGCCGGTAGCCATGTTGAACTGATGGTTCTTTGATAATATCTGTCCTGCGGGCCATTGGTTAAAGTTTCCAAATGCCGTATGGAAACGGTCTTCCGTCAAAAAAACTCGCCTATATTTGCAAAGAATTCACTTCTAAAAAAGTACGAGAATGAAAAAGACAGTTTTGTTGTTTGCCGCATTGATTTCACTGCCTCTGGCCTTGTCGGCCAAGCCGGCGTCGAAGTCTCAGGCAAAAGTATTGAAGGCAGATGACTATCGGCATTATGTGGAGTATTTCAACCGTATGGAAGACGAACCGATTGTTCAAGCTGTCCCCAATGCCGATGCGTGGAATTGGATGGATGAGAACATCCCCTTGTTCGCCTGTCCCCAGGACAACTTTGAGGAAATGTGGTATTTCCGCTGGTGGTCAATGCGTAAGGGAATCCAGGAAACACCTCTGGGTTATGTCATCAATGAGTTTCTGGTCAAGCGCAGCTACGCCGACAAATACAATATGATCGCCTGTGCTATCGGACATCACACCTACGAAGGCCGCTGGATTCACAATCAGCAGTATCTCAACGATTATCTGAATATCTGGTACCGCGGCAACGAAGGCGGCACCATGAAGCAGCTTCACAAGTTCAGTTCGTGGACCCCGTATGCGGTTTATCAGCGTTATCTTGTGAATCAGGATGCGGATTGGATGCTCGATATGCTGCCCGATCTTGATAAGGATTATCAGTATTGGGAAGAGGCCCAGCGCTGGGACAACGGTCTGTATTGGCAGGGAGATGTGCAGGATGGTATGGAGGAATCCATTTCAGGTGGACGCCGTATCAAGAATGCCCGTCCGACGATCAACAGCTATATGTACGGCAATGCCCGCGCTTTGGCTGAAATGTTCCGTCTGAAGGCGGCTGCTTCTCAAGGCAATGAGGCCTCGGAAGCCACGGCCAAGGCTGTGGCATACGATCAGCGGGCTGACAAATTGAGAGCTTTGATTCAGGACCAGCTCTGGAATGAGGAACATAAATTTTTCGAGACGCGTCAGGTGGCCGGCAACAATCTGGCTCAGGTCCGTGAGGCTATCGGATTCATTCCCTGGTATTTCAATCTCCCTGAGGCTGGCAAAGGCTATGAAGAGGCTTGGACTCAGGTGTGTGATCCCAAAGGCTTTCTGGCCCCTTACGGTCTGACTACGGCAGAACGCCGCCATCCGGCTTTTCGTACGCATGGAACGGGCAGTTGCGAATGGGACGGCGCCATTTGGCCCTTCGCCACCTCGCAGACCATGACAGCGATGGCCAATGTGCTGAACAATTATTCTCAGAATTTTGTCAATGACAGCGTTTATTTTTCCCTGATGAATCTGTATGTGGAGTCCCAGTACAAGCGTGGCCGTCCATACATAGGTGAATATCTGGATGAAACCACCGGATATTGGCTCAAGGGAGATCAGGAACGCAGCCGCTATTACAATCATTCCACTTTTGCCGATTTGATTATCACCGGTCTGGTGGGTCTGCGCCCCCGTGCCGATGAGGTGGTTGAGGTACATCCGCTGATTCCTCAGAATCAATGGGCTTGGTTCTGTCTTGATAATGTGCTGTATCACGGAAAAATCCTGACCATCCTTTGGGATGCCGATGGAAGCCATTTCAAGAAGGGTGCCGGATTCCAGATTATGGTGGATGGCAAGCGGGTGGCCAAGAGCAGCAAACTCGAAGCGTTGAGCGCCGAAATGCCCCGATAAAGAAAGAAGGAGGATACGCCTCCGTGGCCGGCTCCATGCCGCAGGTATCTGCGGCATGGAGCCGGCTGGCTTTGAATAGGATGTGCCGCTCAGCCGATGGACTTCTTTTCTCAAGGATTTTTTCAGCTACTTTGATGGAAATGTCCCCTTTTGTATTATCTTTGCAAGATATACGGATGATTAGCGGTTGTTTGAAATCTTCCGTGGCTGTTTCGGTATGGAATCCAAGAAAAAAGTCTCGTTGAAGGAAGTGGCGCAGGCGGCAGGGGTGTCGTCGGCGATGGTTTCCATGGTGCTCAACGGCAAAGCCAAACAGTACGGTATCAGCGATGAGGCGGCCAGGAAAGTGAGAGCGGTGGCGAAAGAAATGAACTACCGTCCGAATATCATGGCCAGAGGTTTGCGTAGCGGCCACAGTCATCTTATCGGTCTTTTGGTGGCAGATATTCACAACCCTTTTTTCTCACATCTGGCCCGGGAAGTGGAACGGACGGCCAATATCTGCGGATATACGGTGGTCTATGGTAACTCCGACGAGGAGTCAAAACACTTGAAAACGACTTTCGAGTCTTTGATCAATCAAGGTGTGGAAGGCCTGATTGTGGTTCCTTGTGAGAATACGGAGAAGTTTGTGTCCGGCTGGGTGGAAAGCAATTTCCCCTTGGTCCTGGTGGACCGCGATTTCCCGTCGCTTCCGGTTTCGTCGGTCACGCTCGACAACTGCCAGGCCAGTTTTGAGATGACGGATCTGATGATAAAAGAGGGCTATCGCAATATTGCTTTTATCGCTTACGACACGGAAATGAGCCATATGAGCGAGAGGCGTCAAGGCTATGAGCAGGCGATGACGGAAGCTGGCCTGACATCCGAAGTCTATTATATATCTCCGCATACGACCACGGAGGATATGGAACGCCTGTTTCAGGTCTGGAGTAAGCAGAAACATCATGCGGAAGCTATGATTTTTTCTACCAATACATTGACAATCATGGCATTGTATGAAGTTAAAAGATTGAATCTGCGCATTCCGGACGATTTGGCGGTTTTTGGATTTGACGGAGGAAGTGTGTTTGATCTGTACACACCTTCTATCAGTTATGTCCGGCAACCGGTGGCCGATATGGGACGCGAGGCAGTACAGCTTCTTGTGTCTCAGATTGAAAATGGAGCTGAACCGCAGAAGAAAAAACTGCAGGCTCGGATTTTTCCCAATGCGAGTTCGCAAAAGCGTGATTGAAAGATTTTCCGTTATATGAAAAAGAAGTTCCAAGGCGTTGTGGTGCCGATGGTTACCCCGCTGAAAAATGACTGTACCATCGATCTCCCGGCCGTCGGCCGCATAATGAAATCGTTTGCCGTAAACGGCATCTCTCCCTTGATTTTGGGAACTACAGGCGAGTCGGCCTCGGTAGGAACCAAAGAAAGTCTGCGTTTTATGGAGGCGGCGGTGGAAGCCCGTGCGGAGGGTCAGAAAGTCTATGCCGGATTGGTAGGAAACGATGTTTCCCAATTGGTTCAGTTGGGTAATGCCTATGCCGATATGGGAGTGGATGCCGTCGTATCCACCTTGCCTTCGTATTACATTCTGACGCCGGAGCAGATGAAGAATTTCTATCTCCGTTTGGGAGATGAGGTCAAGGCTCCGGTATTTATGTATAACATCAAGGCTACCACACAGATGTCCATTCCTTTGGATCTGGCCGTTGAGTTGAGCCTCCATCCCAATATCGCCGGGCTCAAGGATTCCGAACGCGATGTGGACAAGATGACCGGGAGTATTGAGGCTTTCCGCGACCGGGAAGATTTTTCGTTCTTCTGCGGTTGGGGCGCTCAAGGTGCCCACAGTCTGAAACTGGGTGCGGACGGCATTGTCCCGAGTACCGGCAATATTGTTCCTGAATGGTATGGAAAACTTTATCAGGCTTTCTCTAATGGTGATTTTGAGGAAGCGGACCGTTGGCAGGCTTTGACCGATCAGGTGGCCGTGGTCTATCAGAAAGGCCGCACACTTGGACAGTCATTGGCCGCCCTAAAGGTGATTATGGACAGCATGGGACTCTGTGGCAAGATGATGATGCCGCCGCTCACCGAGTATGGCGAAGAAGAATGTGCGGAGATTGTCCGTAATTTCAAAAGTTTGTTTTGACCTAATTGTATATTCTTATGAACGCAGCCGCCATTCATTGGATTGATATTGTCATCGTTGTGGTGACTTTGATTTTTACCATCGGTGTGGGTGTCTATGTGGCCCACCGCAACAAAAACAGTGACGCTTATTTCATCGGCAGCAAGAAAGCACCCTCATGGGTTATCGGACTGTCGATTTTCGCTACTCTCATCAGTTCGGTCACCTTTCTGTCTTATCCTGCCGCCGCTTATAAAGGCAATTGGATTCTGCTGGTGCAGGGATTGATGGTGCCTGTGGTTCTGGTTTTCCTGATATGGGCTATCGTTCCCCTGTTCCGGAAAATGATTCGTTTGAGTACCTACGAATACTTTGAACGTCGTTTCGGACTGCCTGCCCGTATTTATTCCTCATTGGCCTTCCTCTTGACCCATTTCTCCAAGATGGGCACGGTGTTGTATCTTATCTCATTGGCTTTGAGCAGTATGCTTGGAGTCGATGCGCTATGGCTCATCCTCATTTTGGGTCTGACCATTGTCATCATCACCTATGTGGGAGGTATGGAAGGAGTTCTGTGGATGGATGTGGTTCAGGGACTGCTGCTGATTCTCGGAGGTGTGCTTTGTGTGATTGTGCTGCTGGTCCGTCCGGAACAGGGCTGTATGCAGGTATTCCACGATGCCATTGCCATGAAAAAGATAGGCTTCGGCCCATATCATCTCAGTTTCGCGGAACTGACGTTCTGGGTGATGGTCATCAACGGCGCTTTTTACGCTTTGCAGAAATACGGTACCGATCAGACTATCGTTCAACGCTATCTGACAGCCAAGACCGATCATGATGCCAAGAAAGCCGCTTATATCGGTGTCGGTCTGAGTGTGCCCATTTGGGCTATGTTCATGCTGATCGGCTCCTTGCTTTTCGTTTATTATCACAATGGAAGCGCCGTTCTGCCCGAAGGAATGAAAGCCGAGGAAGTTTTCCCATATTTCATGATCAACGAACTTCCGGTGGGTGTGGCCGGACTGGTGATCGCCGCCTTGCTGGCCGCCGCCATTTCCAGTCTGGATGCCGATATGAACTGTCTGTCGGCCATTATCGTGGAAGATTACTATCAACGATTCAAACAGGACGCCACCGACCGTCAGCGTCTCAACGTAGGTCGTGCCATGGTGGCTGTCTCCGGTCTGCTGACGGTAGGTGTGGCAGCCTTGTATTATGCCTGGAACGGTGAAGGCGTGCTGGGCGTGGTCTTTGAGCTGTATGCGATTTTCTCGGCAGGTATTGTCGGTATTTTCCTTTTGGGCTTGTTCAGCCGTCGTGCCAACAAGCAGGGATTGTATATCGGTCTGCTGGTCTGCGTGCTGTTTACGGCATACGCAGTCTTGACTTCGACCAAGATTGAGGTGAATGGAAGCAAGCAGCTTATCCTTGATCTTGGCAAATGGAATTTCCCTCATCACAAATATATGTTGGGTGTTTACAGTCATCTGATTGTGTTGGTGGTAGGTTATGTGGCCAGTCTTTTCTTCCCGAAACCTCAGCTTGAGGATGGCCTGACCATTTATGATTATAAGGGAAAACTGAATGTAGAGGAATAACCTGACTTTGTCTCCGGTGATTGGTATCACTGGGAATGAAGATTATCAATAATCAATATGAATCAAGTGCAAATTATGTTTCCGGCCAGTATTTCTGTTGGCACGGGTTGCTCTTCGAAATGGATCGGAGAGGCTTTGAAAGACGGTTTCAAGAAAATCGTGGTGGTTTCCACCAATCCGATCTGGGACATGATGGAATCTCAGATCGCCATGGCCGTGGAGAATGGCCTGAAAATAAAGAGAATTGATTACAATTGGCCGGGCGAGCCAACGACGGGCTATTTCGAGACTTTGCGTAAGGAAGTCTCCGCTTTCGGTCCGGAAGTGGTGGTGGGCATCGGAGGCGGCAGTGTCCTGGATGTCTCCAAATTGCTGGCGGCACTTTCCGACAAAACGGCCAAAATTGATAAATGTTTCGGTAACGGCAATCTCAAGGAACGGAAAATCAAATTGTTCTGTGTCCCGACCACGGCCGGTACGGGCAGTGAGGTGTCTCCCAATGCGATTCTTCTCAACGATGCGAACGGGGAAAAAACGGGCATCATCAGTCCGGAACTTTTGCCTGATTTCACCTTGGTCGATCCCGACCTGACTTTGAGTCTGCCTCCCAAATTGACGGCTGAGACCGGTATGGATGCTCTTTGTCATTGTATAGAGGCTTATATGAACAAGAATGCCCATCCGGTGGTGGACACTTTTGCCCTTCGAGGTATCGTGTTGATATACAAGAATCTGGTGAAGGCTGTCCGCGATTCCCGCAATCGTCCCGCCCGTGAAGCCATGGCGATGGCCTCTCTGATGGGTGGCCTCTGTCTTGGACCGGTCAATACCTGTGGTGTCCATGCGCTGTCCTATGGGCTGGCTGGAAAATACCATCTGCCTCATGGGCTGGCCAATGCCGTCCTTCTCCCCGAAGTCATGCGCTTCAACAAACCGAACTCTATCGCCCGCTTCTCTCAGATTGCCAAGGCTATCGGTCTGCAGGCCACGCGCAATTACGAGCGCAATGCCGATCTGGCGATTGAAGCCATCAGCGCTTTGTCGGTGGCATGCGGTATCCCTCAACATCTCAGCGAATTGGACATCAAAGCCTCTGACATCCCCGAAATGGCCGATATGGCGATGAATGTGACCCGGCTTCTGGTCAACAATCCCCGTGAAATCACACGCGAGGATGTGGTTGGAATTTATGAGGCGATTTATTGATAACAGCAAAGATGAACAGACCTATTGTAAGTATAAGCATGGGCGATCCGGCCGGAATCGGTCCCG
>JAZRWU010000229.1:0-2591 GCA_045599885.1 Bacteroidales bacterium
GGGAAATCATTTCAAAACAGGTTCTAATTCCAATACCTCTTCAGGTTCTTCAGTTCGCGTTTTGGAATGTAGGTGACGGCGCCGTGTTTCTGTTCGATGAAGTTGGTCCGCTTCATGGGGCATTTACCGTCATCGAAATAACCGATTGGCCGGTAGGTGAAAAAATCTTTTGTCTCCACGAATCCGAAGTTCATGGGTTTTATCCGGTAGTTGTCGAACATGATGACATAGGTATCGCTGTCGAGGCGTTTCCAGCAGTTGGGCGCTTCATGACCTCTCCGCTCGCCGTCGGAATAGAGTTCGTCGAACTTGTACGGGCCCGTGATTTTCTGCGCCGTGGCATGCTTGGGCGTGGCGGTATTCTCATGACTCACATAAAACAGGTGGTAAGTGTCGCCTACCTTGATGATGTCCGAGTCGATGATGTTGAATTTCATTTTCGGAGCGGAGGCAAGGAAATGTGGCCCGCCAATCACTTTGTCGAAGTCCTCGTTCATATACACATACCAGATAGTGTTCATTTCTACGCCTTGACGCGTGGTGAAATGAACCATCATTCTGCCCTCTTCCTCGTCAAAGACCGTTTCGGGAGCCCAGGCACATCCTATCTCGCTCCAGTCCATCGTAAGGGTGTCTCCGTCAACGATATACTGCTGCTTTGGGAACTTTGAGAAATCAATCACGGTATGTTTCCAATGGATGAGATCCTGCGACTTCATGAACACCAGGCCGCGGTTGTTGCCCCATCCGTATTTCTTTCCGTCCCGCTCCCATTCTGTCTGGCGGAAACCGTCTCTGACACCATACACATGAAGGTCGGTCATGGTGAGATAATAGGCACCGTCTTTGCCGCGGTAGATATGAGGATCACGGATGCCATGCTGTTCGGCGATGGTGTCTCCGGCGACCACAGGCTTGTCGTCATTGAATGCTGTCCAAGTGTATCCATCCTCAGAATAGGCCATGTGAAGTCCATGATCCTGATCCTTGTGATACACCATAAGGTATGCTTCCGTCTCGGCGAATACTGCCGATGTCATGGCCGCCACTATCATGGAGGCGGCTATGATAAGTGTTTTTTTCATAATCCGTTCATAACAACACTGCGAAGATACAGAAATTTCTGAATCTTCGCAGCATGGAATGGCTTGTCCTACAGTGCGGACTCTTTATTCCCAGGCTTCACCGATGATGATGTCGATGTCGTCAAGGCAGATGTAGGAGGGCGTGTTCATTCCGTATTGGCCGACATCGGTCGATTCCATCGTGATGGTCAGGCGGTTGAGCGGACCCAGATCGGAGAAATCCACTTTTTCCCAAGTGTCCATCAGATAGTGGTTGCCGTCCCGGTAATCAGCCAGATAGACATCTTTGCTTCCGATGCTCTCCCCTTGGGCGTTGTAGGCGGTGAAAATGGCTTTGTACCAATCACCGTCGCCGAATTTGCGGCAGGCACCGAAGCCGTCGTTGCCGTCTTTGATGGCCAGATGGACATAGGTCGGCAGGCAAAGCATCATAGAGGAAATGGTGTATTCGCTCCCTTGGTTGAATTGGAATTGGCAGGAAGTCTCATCAACATGGTAGGTATCGTAGAATCCCAAGCCGAAATTGTTGCCGGAAGCCGCTTTGCCGCAAGCCACACTGAACTCATTGACATAGCCGGGTGTTTCCGTGTCGTAGCAACGGCTCACGGCGATTCCGTACCAAGAAGCACCCCATTCCGTCATTTCGTAATGGTTGCTGAAACGGACCACCTCCTCCTGATAGGGTTCCGTGTTCATCGCCTGCCCGATTTCAAGTTCTTCCTGTTCAAAACGGATGGTCAGGTGAATGTCGAATTTTTGAGGTTGAGGGCCATCACAAGCGCACAAGGCCCACAAGCATACACCGCAAAGAGCAGCATACAGACTTTTTTTCATTTTTTTTAATGTTGACATGATTCCGAAAAATATACGGCCCAAAACAGAGGAATCGTTCTGTCTGGAGGAGCGCTCCGCTTCTAACGCCCGAGAAGCCGGAAACAAAACGCTATGGCAGGTTTTCTGACTTGGTCTCTTCTGTTTTCCCTTCCCATCCAAGCGAGCTTCGGACAGTGGATATATGAAACAGCCTATCAAAACCATACAGCAACGGGTCCTGTTCCGGATTCTCACCGGATTCCCTTTTACCGTCTTCCAGGATGAAAGGCAGTCACCATAGCCATTGCAAAGATAATGAAAATTCCAAGGGAGGGTTTCGTGGCGCTCCTTTTTTTACTACTTTTGTACTTGAAAATCTCCTTTTATGCGCATCGACATCATCACCGTACTGCCCGAACTGCTTGACAGCCCTCTCAACGGCTCTATCATCCAACGGGCCAAGAACAAAGGTTTGGTGGATATCCAGGTACACAATCTGCGTGACTATTCGACCGATCTCAAGCATCGCCGGGTGGATGATTATCCGTTCGGGTTCTCCAAAGGTATGGTGATGCAGATTGAACCCATCGACCGCGCTATTTCCGATTTGAAATCACAACGCGACTATGACGAGGTGATTTACACTTCTCCCGATGGAGAGATGTTCAACCAGACGATGGCCAATTCCCTCTC
>JAZRWU010000230.1:0-7947 GCA_045599885.1 Bacteroidales bacterium
CAGGAACGTCTTGAACGCGAATTGGCAGAAGCCGGCAACTCGCTGTGGGTGATTCCGCAAAAAGAAGCTTTGGAAGCCGAGCGCGACCAACAGAAAACCGACAGGAAAAGCAGAAAAAACGAAGAATGACAAATATGAATAATCTCTACTGCGTCATTATGAGTGGCGGTATCGGAAGCCGTTTCTGGCCGGCCAGCCGCAGTTCGTTCCCCAAACAGTTCATCGACTTTTTCGGAACGGGAAAATCGTTGATCCAACAGACATTTGACCGCTTCAGACAAATTGTTCCCGTGGATCATATTTTCATTGTCACCAACCGCAGTTATAGAGATTTGACTCTTGAACAGCTTCCTGAATTAAAGCCCGAGCAAGTGCTGTTGGAGCCACAGCGCCGCAACACCGCCCCTTGTATCGCTTTTGCCGCCCATCATATCCATGCGCTCAATCCGGATGCCGTTATGGTGGTCGCTCCTTCCGACCATCTGATTCTGAAAGAAGACGAATTCATCCGTCGGATTCAGGAAGGACTCTCTTTTGTGGAAAGACATCCGGTACTGTTGACTTTAGGCATCAAGCCCAACCGCCCGGAAACAGGATACGGCTACATACAGTCCAGTCACGAATCGCTTGACGGTGTCACCAAAGTCAAGGCGTTCACGGAAAAGCCCAATCTGGAATTGGCAAAGGTCTTTATCGACAGCGGCGATTTTTATTGGAATTCAGGCATTTTCCTTTGGAAGGCCAGCACTATTCTCGCTGCCTTCGAGCGATATCTTCCACAAGTCTCCGCCCCATTCTCCAGAGGGATGGGAATGTATGCCACCCCCCAGGAAGAAGCTGTGATTGATGAAATATATCCATCCTGTCCGAATATCTCCATAGATTACGGCATTATGGAAAAAGCCGATAATGTCTATGTCCAGTTCTGCGACTTCGGCTGGTCCGATCTGGGCACATGGGGCTCGTTGTATCAACTTTCAGATAAAGATGCCAACGGCAACTCGGTTCTCAAGGGGCAGGCCATCTGCTATGACAGCAAAGACAACATCATCACACTTCCGGAAGGGCAATTGGCCGTTATCCAGAAAATGGAAGGATACATCATCGTCTCCTCAGGTAATGTGCTGATGATATGCAAAAAAGAGGACGAGCAGGAAATCCGCCAGTTTGTCATCGACGCCCAGATGAAAATCGGGGACAGCTTCGTATGACAAGGTGATGGTTTCTGATTACTTATAATTTTCGGAATCAGGACGGAGCCGGTTACCGGAAGCATCCCGTTCAACGGCACGTTTACGCGACAGCTCGAAATTGACGCCCAGGTAATTGCGGCGCACTATCTCATTGGAAGCCAATTCTTCAGGAGTCCCTTGAAAACGGATTTTCCCATCAAACAGCATATAGGCTCTGTCGGTGATGGACAAGGTCTCACGGACATTATGGTCGGTGATGAGGATACCGATGTTCTTATGCACCAATCCGGCCACAATCTGCTGAATATCATCCACAGCGATAGGATCGACACCAGCGAACGGCTCATCCAGCATAATGAATTTCGGGCTGATGGCCAGACAGCGGGCGATTTCAGTACGACGGCGTTCTCCACCAGAAAGACGGTCTCCCAGATTCTTGCGGACTTTCGTCAAATGGAATTCCTCAATCAGATTCTCAAGGCGTTCTTTCTGCTCCTTACGTGACAGTTTGGTCATCTGCAGGACAGAGAGAATATTATCCTCGACAGACATCTTCCGGAACACAGAAGCTTCCTGCGCCAGATATCCGACTCCGGCTTGGGCCCGTTTGTAAACAGGATATTCTGTAATGTCCACGTTTCCAAGGAAAATACGGCCTTCGTTCGGGACGACCAAACCGGTGGTCATATAGAAAGTGGTGGTCTTTCCCGCTCCGTTCGGGCCCAATAGACCGACAATTTCTCCTCGATGCAATTCGATAGAGACATGATCCACGACAGTACGGTTGCGGTAGCGCTTCACCAGATTGTCCGTACGCAGCACCAGATTGACATCATCTTGAGTCGTATTCTCTTTTTTCAATATACTTTCCTGATCGGCCATAGGATGTGAATTTGGGTGCTAAGTTAGCGTGAACGGGGCTAAAAAACAAGTATACGGTATTTTTCACCGGACATAGAACCTGTATGAATTTATTTCTCTTTATTTGACAGGGATTTTGAGACCGGATTTGAAAGAAATCGAAACAGGTCCCTATTATTTTTTAAGCCATAGGTTTTCCATTGGAAGGCTTTTTCATACCTTTGTCAGTCATGAACAAATACATTGAATTATGAATACTTGGAAACAGAATCTTGCTGAAACCAAGCAGCATTATATTGATTGGTGGAATCATAAAGGTATTATCCTCAATATGTGGGAGCATCTGCAGGACGGAGTCAGGCCCCATGCCGACATTCCGATGCCTGAAGCCCCGCGCGATATGGAACAGAAATGGTTCGATCCCGAATGGAGATCCCGTTTTCTCGACTGGTATGTCGCACACAGCAGCCTGATGGCCGATATTCTTCCCGTAGCCAACACCCAGCTCGGTCCGGGTTCGCTGGCCGCCATTCTCGGAGGCCGGCTCGAAGGAGGAGAAGATACCATTTGGATTCATCCCGCTCCCGATTTCAAAGACGAAATCATTTTCGACCGGGACAATGCCAACTGGCTGCTGCATAAATCCTTGTTGAAAGCCTGCAAAGAAAGGGCCCAAGGACATTATTATGTCGGTATGCCCGATCTGATGGAAGGTCTTGATGTGCTGGCGGCTTTGAAGGGAACCGATACCGTCCTGCTCGATATGGTCATGAATCCTGAGCAGACAGAGCGACAGCTGCAGCAGATCAACGATATTTATTTCCAGGTTTTCGATGAATTGTACGACATCATCCGCGAAGGAGACGAAATGGCCTTCTGCTATTTTTCGTCCTGGGCGCCTGGGAAAATGACCAAACTGCAGAGCGACATTTCCACCATGTTCAGCGAAAGTGACTACCGGCGTTTTGTCCAGCCTTTTATCCGCGAACAATGTCAGAGAATCCCATACACTTTGTATCATCTGGACGGCGTCGGAGCTATCCGCCATCTGCCGGCCCTGCTTGAGATACCCGAACTGAAAGCCATTCAATGGACACCCGGCGTCGGAGAACCCCAAGGCGGTTCTTCCAAATGGTACGGACTCTACCGTCAGATTCTCGAAAGCGGCAAAAGCCTCATGGCCTGCTGGGTGACTCTGGATGAGCTCAAACCTCTGCTCGACCACATCGGAGGCGATGGCGTGCATCTTGAAATGGATTTCCACAACGAAAAAGAAATAGAACAAGCCATGAGGATTATTGAGCCCTACCAAAGCAAAAAAAACGAGTGCTCCTGCGGATTCGATCACTCTATCTCCATCAAGACACCCGACAAAAAAGCTGTCGCATCGTCCAGTCAGTCTGTGGCTTTGGAAGAGGCCATGAAAGAACGGATTCTGGTTCTGGACGGAGCTACCGGGACGACCATCCAACAATACCATCTGAGCGAGCAAGATTATCGCGGAAAGCAATTCGCTCAGTTTGAAGGAAATCTGAAAGGCTGCAACGATTTGCTGTGTCTTACCAGGCCCGACATTCCTGCGGATGTCCACAAACGTTTCATCGAAGCTGGAGCCGACATCATCACCACCGATACTTTCAACGCCCAAAGGATATCGCTCCAAGGTTTTGGAATCGCTGACCTGGCCCGCGACATCAACCTGGCCGCCGCCATCATCGCACGCAGCGTAGCCAACCGCTGTTCCACGCCCGAAAAACCGATTTTTGTTTTCGGCGGACTCGGTCCGACTCCGAAATGCATCACCTTGGGCGAAGTGAGCGAAGAAGCATTGACCGCCGCATATCACGAACAGGCCAAAGCCCTGATGGAAGGTGGCGTGGATGCCATTCTCATCGAGACCATTTTCGACACCGCCAATTCAAGTGCCGCACTCAAAGCCGTCAAAAAAGCATTCGGGGAACTGGGCCGGCAGCTCCCGATTCTCATGAGCTTCACAATGAAGAATCCGGAAGGTTTCAATATGCTTGGGCAAGACCTGATGGCGTATATGCTTTCTTTGCGTGACGAACCCGTCTGCTGCGTCGGACTCAACTGTTCTCTGGGTGCCGAGATGATGGCCCCGTTCCTTAGACGTTTGGCCGAAAGACTGCCTCAGAGAATCATCGCCTTCCCCAATGCCGGGCTGCCCAATTCCGAAGGAAAATACAATCAGACACCTAAAATAATGCAAAAAGTCATCTGGCCGCTCATTCAAGACCACATTCTCAACATTGTGGGCGGATGCTGCGGTACGGACGACAGTCATATCCGTGAAATCGCCAAACTGGTCAAAGTGGATGATGGCTTGTGGATCCGTCCGCATCAGCCTTCCGAAGCTGCCGACAGTGTCATCCCTATTCCGCAGGAAGCGGCAAAGGAGCCAACGGAGGTGGCAGAGGTATCAAAAGCCGGGAGCCAGGAGGACGACACGCTGTTTCAGGCCATCGTTGACGGCAAAGCGGCTGAAGCCAAAGCCGCCGCTCAAGCTGCCATTGCTCGTGGAATGCAGCCACAGGAAATCATCAACGGTCAGATGATCAAAGGAATGAGCGAAATCGGGCAACGCTTCCAGGACGGTAAAGCCTACGTTCCCCATTTGCTGATGTCCGCCCGTGCGATGAAAGAAGCCCTGGCCTTGCTCAAACCGCTGATGGCCGGCAATACCACCACGACACTCGGAAAAGTAGTCATTGGAACGGTGAAAGGCGACCTTCATGATATCGGTAAGAATCTCGTTGCCTCCATGCTCGAAGGCTGTGGATTCGAAGTAGTCAATATCGGAGTGGATGTGAACAAAGAGTCGTTCATCGACGCTGTCCGCCAGAATCATGCCGATATCCTCTGCATGAGCGCCCTTCTGACGACGACCATGGATTATATGAAAGAAGTCATCACCGCCTTGGAAGAAGCCGGAATCCGGAAAGAAGTCAAGGTGATGGTGGGTGGAGCTCCTCTGAGTCAGGAATATGCGGACCGCATCGGTGCCGACGGTTACAGCGACAATGCCAACAGCGCCGTCGCTCTGGCGCGTAACCTGCTTGGAAAATGATTTCCTAATCATTAATCAATCATAAAAACAACCTTCTACAATGAAAAAACTGTGTTATCTGGCAAGTCTGTTGATGCTTGTTTGTCTGCTTCCCGCCCATGCCAGCAGACACAACCGTTATTGTTATTCTGATGCCCTCCTTCTCCGTCAGACGGAGACGATTGACCGCGGTTTGGTGGCTATCGCCGTCGGACCGACAGAAAGTTATATCTCCTGGAGACTGCTCCCCGAAGACCGAAACCGCACCGCCTTTGATGTCTTCAAACAGCAAGAGGATGGTTCGTTCGTCAAAATCAACCGCAAAGCCTTGCGGAAAGGAACCAATTTCACCGACACAGATTACAATGCGGAACAGGAAACCACTTATCGGGTCATTGCCCGTAAGAGCAACGTCAGCCAAGACATTTTCAGCGATTACACACTGGCTGCCAACACCGTGGGGGAGAACTTCATCCGCATTCCGTTGCAGACGCTGCCCGGTCACACACCCGGTGATTGCTCCATTGGCGATCTGGATGGTGACGGCCAATATGAAATCATTGTCAAACAAGAGATGAGACCGCGCGACAATTCGGGAAGCGGCATGACCGGCCAGACCAAATTGGAAGCCTACCGTCTGAACGGCGAATTCCTGTGGCGGATTGATTTGGGAAAGAATATCCGTGAAGGTGCCCATTACACGCAATTCATGGTCTATGATTTTGATGGAGACGGGTGTGCCGAAATCATTTGCAAAACCGCCGACGGTACGGTTGACGGACTTGGAAATGTCATCGGTGATGCTGAAGCCGATTGGAGAGAACTCAATAATCCCCGCGAAGGCCATATCCTGAAAGGGCCGGAATATCTGACCGTTTTCAAAGGATTGACCGGCGAAGCCCTTACCACTGTTCCTTATGTTCCGGCAAGACACAGCAACCTATATCCGACCGAAGAGGAACTGACAGCTGTCTGGGGAGATGGAAAAGGCAACCGCAGCGACCGTTATCTTGCCTGTGTCGCTTATCTTGACGGTCAGAGACCCAGCGTTGTGATGTGCCGTGGGTACTATACACGCAGCACCTTGACTGCCTGGAATTTCCGAGATGGCAAGTTGGAACTCCTCTGGATGTTCGACAGTGATGATCCCGCCCATCCCGAAAACCGTGCCTTCCGCGGTCAGGGTAACCACAACATCAGTGTGGCGGATGTCGATGGCGACGGTTTCGATGAGATTGTCTATGGCAATATGGTTGTTGACCACGACGGTACAGGTATGTATTCCACAGGAATCGGTCATGCCGATGCCATGCATCTGAGCGACCTTGACCCCGACCTGCCCGGATTGGAAGTTTTCAACACTCAGGAGCCGGTCGGTGCCTATGGCATGAATTTCCGAAGCGCGGGTTCGAAAGAGATTCTTTGGAACGTTCCCACCGACAGTGTGGCAGTATCCAAAGAACGCAAGAAACAAGGTCCCGGAAGAGCAGTCTCCTTTGATATTGATCCGCGATACCGTGGTAACGAATGCTGGGTATTCGGTGGTGGCATCAGTGGATTATACTCCTGCAAAGGTGTCAAGATTTCCGACAACACGCCCCGCAGTTGCAATTTCGCCGTATGGTGGGATGCCGATCCTCAGCGCGAACTGCTCGACCGCAATATGGTCTTCAAATACAACTGGCAGAACGACGCTCTCGACACGCTGTTTGTGGCCGAGAATTGCACTTCCAACAACGGCACCAAATCCACTCCTGCCTTGAGCGCCGATATTTTCGGAGACTGGCGCGAAGAGGTCATTCTCCGCACAAGGGACAATAAGGAACTGCGCATTTTCACCACGCCGATTCCCTGCGACACCCGCCGCACCTGCCTGCTGTTTGACCCCGTGTATCGCTTGGGTATTGCCTGGCAGAACGTCACCTACAACATTCCGCCTCACGTAAGTTACTATATGGAATAGCATTCTTTATGAAAAAAGAAGAACTCGTTCAAGAAATAAACCGGCTGCGTAAAGAGAAAAACGCAGTCATTATGGCTCATTATTATCAGGAAAAGGACATTCAGGAAATAGCCGACCATATCGGTGACAGTCTGGCTTTGGCCCAACTTGCCGCCAAAACGGAGGCCGACATCATTGTTCTCTGCGGAGTGCATTTTATGGGGGAAACCGCCAAAATCATTTCCCCGGACAAGAAAGTCCTGATTCCGGATGCCACCGCTGGCTGTTCTTTGGCTGACAGTTGTGCCGCCGAAGATCTGGAGGCGTTCATCCAAGCCCATCCCGGCCATAAAGTCATCAGTTATGTCAACACTTCAGCGGCGGTAAAGGCTCTCACGGACGTTGTGGTGACCTCGACCAATGCTGTTCAGATTGTCAACAGTTTTCCCGAAGACGAGAAAATCATCTTTGGTCCCGATCACAATCTCGGTGACTACATCAACCGTCTGACGGGCCGGAATATGCTGCTTTGGAACGGTGCCTGCCACGTTCACGAACAATTCTCGCTGGAAGGGATTCTACAGCTCAAATCAGAGAATCCTTCCGCCAAGGTCATTGCCCATCCCGAATGTAAAAAAACCATCATTGATATAGCCGACTACACCGGTTCGACAGCCGGACTCATCAAGTACGTTCAAAAGAATGAAGCCGACACCTTCATCGTAGTCACAGAATCGGGCGTGCTTTTCGAGATGCAAAAGCTATGTCCGGACAAGCACTTCATTCCTGCTCCACCCGAGAACGCTTCCTTGACACCCTCCTGCTGTGGATGTCAGAAATTGAATATTTGCCATTACATGAGGCAGAACACTTTGGAGAAATTG
>JAZRWU010000231.1:0-1880 GCA_045599885.1 Bacteroidales bacterium
GCTATATTGACAGTCTTGTCCGACGTTCCGTTGCCAAAGGCTATCCATTGTGGAATGTTTTGAATGCCGCCTGCCTGACACCCGTGAGACATTACCATCTCCGTCACGGCCTGCTTCAACCGGGAGACAATGCCGATTTCATTCTGGTGGACAACCTGAAGGATTTTCACGTCACAGCCACCTACATCGATGGAATCATGGTATATAACTCCGGAGAGCTGATTCATAAGGCATTCTATTTGGATGATACACCCTTGGGACGTTTCCCCAACCGCTTCGGATCGATTCCCATATCAGAGAAAGACATTCAGATACGCGCGGTCAGCGAGCGGATGAAAGTGATCAGTGCGGCCAATCTGTCTATCCGGACAGACACTTTATCCGTTCATCCCAAAGTCGAGAACGGCTATGTCGTGCCCGATACGGAATCCGACATACTCAAATTGGTGGTATGTAACCGATATCAACCGGCTAAACCGCAAGTGGCTTTTATCCACGGTTTTCAATTGAAACGGGGCGCTATGGCCGCCACCATCGCTCATGACAGCCACAATATCGTGGCCGTTGGAACCAATGACAGAGATTTGGTCAAAGCTGTCAACCGCCTGGTGGAACTCCGCGGAGGTATCGTTGTCTGTGACGGTGATGAGAGCCACGAGCTTCCCTTGCCTATTGCCGGTCTGATGTCTGATCTGGATGGGAACAAGGTTGATCGGCAGTATCAGATTCTTCTTGACTGGGTACGTCGTCAAGGCTGCCCATTCGGTGCGCCCTTCATGACGCTTTCGTTCATGTGTCTGCCCGTCATCCCCGAGCTCAAACTGACCGACAAAGGTCTTTTTGATGCCGTCCGCTTCGAATTCACCAGCCTTTTCGAGTAATTCCGTCCATCGTTGAGCGCAGCATAGCGGGCCATGTAAGCGAAACGATAGGCGGAAAGAGCCAAAAAGGACCTTTCACGCAGTTTTTTGAGGATTATTTTTGAGATGGTTCCGTCCATCGTTGAGCGCAGCATAGCGGGCTATGTAAGCGAAACGATAGGCGGAAACAGCCAAAAAGAATCCTCAAAAACAGTCTTGGCGGTGAAACAATTCCACCCCATCCAAAAAGCAAAGAGCCCCATCGACAGCTTCCCGTTCCAGAACAGTCCGCTGTTCCTGTTGAAGATATATAGGATAATCTTTGCCGAGGGGCAGGATGCGGAGCTCTACCTCTTTGCCCATCAGATCGCTCAAACGCACCCACATGGCTTTCCCGTTCCAGAAATTATCCTCTACGAGTTTACCGTCGGCATAGACCCGGGCCACGTCACCACGATAGGAAATCCTGAGAAAGAGGTCATCGGCCGGAATGTTTTCTTTCATGAGACTTTTATCCACCGTGATTTTCCATACCGCCGCCTGATTGAAATCATCGGCTACGGGCATCGCGGCCACTTTCTGACTGCCCATGGGCACTTCCCGTAAAGGCCCGGCCTCTTGAAAGGACTGTATCGTCAGCATATCGGAGCCAAGGTTTTTCCAAATTTCCTCCACGACGGTTCCTCCATCCTTGAAGAGAATTCCACCTTGAGCGGCATAGCACATCTTTCCGTCTATGACGTATGCTTTTTTGGCCATTTCGGGCGACAGGACCATCATTGTCTTGTTTTCGACCGTCAAAGGTCTGTCAAACCTGGGAGAGTGATTTTTCCCGTTTATGGTGATTCTCGGTTTCTTTCCGGGAACTGTGATGAAATACAATATCCCGTCCGCTTTGGCAAATGGCTGAACCGAAGACGATGAGATGCGACATCCTTCCCATATCATATTCTCAGGCGTGACAGAGGCGGTTCCTTCTTCGTTGAGAATACGCACATAATCGTTGCGGAACACGAAACA
>JAZRWU010000232.1:0-2541 GCA_045599885.1 Bacteroidales bacterium
AACATACATTATTTCGCGTCGGGACATACACTCGTTATTGCAATTGGTTATTATTGTTGCCTTCGATTTCTGCTAACTCCGCGTCGATATCATGCCCGGCGTTCTTATATGAGAGAACGATAAATGCTGCCGCGCTGAAAAAATGGATGGGTATTCCGCCTCCCATGTTGTCCAGCAATCCCAGCCACATTTTGATGCATTCGGGGTCTCGGTGAAAGGCAAAGAAGTGTTCGTTTCGGCGTTCTTCCCGGAAAAAGCCCAGGCATAGGTCGTAAAACCGATTCCATAGGAAAGTGTTTTCGTACAATAAGGGCAGGTATTTTGTAAAAATGGGGAGCGGGCCTTGCTCAAATCGTGGCTCCGATGTGTCCCCATCAAGGAGAAAAAGATCATACATATCCAGCTCAATCCGTATCATCTGCGATATCTCACTTTGGATTGGATGAACGTTTGCAAGGGAGCCAGAAAAGGGGATGATTGTCCCATCCTCAAAAGTAACCTTTATTTTCCAGTTTCCGCAGTCAGTGACCGCGAAGATTATCGGGTCTACTTGGAGCAGATCTTTCAGCCGGTCGATGATACCGTCCACTTTTCCGGGGTACATTTGTCCTTGGCTCTTTTTCGTGAGCCGGTATTTTCCGGAGCCGTCGCCGTAGTCATAGCGTGTCAGCCAGAATTTTCCGTCAGCTCGAATGGTGAGGTGCTGCTCGATTTCATCATACTCATCAGGGGCTGGGCCGTAGCACAGATTGTTTGATATTATCTGTACACTCTTAATTGGTGCAGTAATGCATTGCTGGTTTTCGGATTCAAAATCGTTCATGGTGCTTCTCCGTTATACGTTAATGTGAGGTCGTCTTTGTGCTTCTGGTTTAGTACATTGTGGAAATCAGTTCCATTTTTCCAGTCTGATGCAGATTGTAAAACATGAGTTATTGAGTCCATTTCCGCTACTTGCTTATCAGAAAATGGAAATTTTGTAATTTGACCGCAGTCAACATCAATATGGGTAAGAGCATCAAATGCCCATAAGAAAACATGGCTATATCTATTTCCATATTTTTTTGCAAGCTCACCATACTTTTGCAGAAACTCCCCATTGTCTCCGTCCCTCATCGAAAAGGTCATGAATAAGTACAGGCAATTCTTATCAAAGGTACGAAAGTGCTCTGTATTCAACAAGTCAAGCTTTCTTTCCGCCGTTTCTATTGCGAGTTGAATGTGCCTGTTGCCATCAACAAATCCCTTGGAATCTGATACGCCAAACAATTTCCCATCTTCACTAAACAAGGCTTCGCCGAGAAATGACTCTAACTGATTTTCGGGTATTTCGGTACAGGTTTTCCCTAAATATGTATTTGCTAAATGAGTTGTAAAACCAATGTGTTTGTTCTCCGCACGGGCGACCTCAATGCCGATGCTATTTTTCTCATTCCACCAATCCGGGCTTTCGCCTTTTTTCAGGTTCTTCGTGAAATCGGGCAGCACGCAAGAGATAGAGAGAGCCGCAAAAAACTCATATTCTTGATTGCTGAATGCGCTCATATCTGCCCTCCATGTGTGTCCATCTCCATCTGACTTTTATCCGAAATGCTTTTTCACGAGCTTTGCCAAGGTGTCGTTCTTGGCGGCCGCGGCTGCGTCTGCCTGTATGAAATTCTTGGTCTCCGCTTTCAGGGTCTCATCGAAGCCGAAAATGTAGTTGGTCGCTATCAGGTAGATGATCCTTGTCGGGGCCATGCCGTACACCTGCTTTGTGAGGATGTGACGGACGCGCTCCTTGTCATCGGGGTACAGGGCCTTCATCTTTTTGCTCCGGAATAGGCGCTTTACGATCTCGGTGATGTAAAGGCCGGATTTCATATACAGGTCTGCGAAGGTCTTGTCCGGGTCGTCGAAGCAGCCGGGGTTTTGCTCTTCCAGCTGATCGACCATTTTCTTTACCACCCATTTGGGAGTGAATATCTGGTTGGTTTTCTGCGGGGGAATGTAGTCGAAAATGTCTTCATCCTGCGTCTCGTCGAAGTAGTCGGCAAGCTGCTGCTTCTTTTTCCAGAACTCTGCGATGGAATCGTTAAACACGACCTCGTCAAACAGGTGTCCTGCAAAGTGCTCGGTCTCGCCGGTTTCTTCATTGGTATAGTCTCCGCCGTCGCGCAGGAAGCGGAAGTCCGCCTCGGTGATGCCGGTAACTTCGAGGAACACGTCATCCTCGGTATAATCGTCGAAGTTGCCCAGTGTAAGGTTCTCGTCGCCGTATGCCATGATGAAGGAAGGAATGGTACGTGAGAAGCCCCGCAGGTGGTCTCTTACGGAATCTTCCACGGTTTTCTTTTCCTCTTCGGCCTTTGCCTTTTCGACCTGCTCGATAACCTCTTTCGGCTTCTCGGTGATCGTTTTCTGCACGGTTTCCTGAATGGTCTCCGTCAGGGCCTTCATAGCATCGCCCATGGCCGCAGCATAATCATCCTCGGCTTTTTTGATCTCCGCCTGATTGCCGAAGGCATCCTGACGTTTGCGCTCCAGCTCGGCCTGTGCGAT
>JAZRWU010000233.1:0-12172 GCA_045599885.1 Bacteroidales bacterium
GTGAGTTTGGGGATGAATATGCCGGGAAACTGGTCGAAGTAATGCGTGACTATTATCATCTGGCCTATATCCGAAAACCCGAATTCACGACATGGACCCGTACCGAAGAATCCAAGACGCTTTATCCTCGGGGACTTACCCCAGTCACGGACAGTCAGTGGCCTGAAACCGGAATATTAGAACGCCTGGCCGAATATGCCGCATTGCAAAACGAGAGTCGGGAAATGGCTGACGCTTTGTTGAAACAAGGTGGAAAAGCGGCCTACGACCATTTTTTCCAGTTGGTTCTGTATCCGGTGGAGGGAGCTTCCCTGCTCAATCAAAAGAATTTTTATGCAGAGTTGAGCCGTCGGGCAGAAGCGGAAAACCGGCATTCTCAAGCTTTGGCTTATGGCACTGCGGCGAAATCGGCTTATAGGCGTATTGACCGGATGACCGATTATTACAATCTGACTATGTCGGACGGCAAGTGGAATCGGATGATGAATGCTTCCCCCCGGGAAATGTATGTTTTTGGAGCTCCTGTTTTGCCTGAATCAATCGATTCTTGTCTGAAAGACACCGATGACTTCACGTTGTTTTCATCCTTGCCTCCGAAAGAGCATGGCTCATGGAAAAAGGACAGTCTCTATTTCGACCATATCTATGGACGATGGGTGCTCCCTGCGGTCTGCAAACAAATGAAGAGTGGTGATTTTCAGGTGATTCCAGATGTCGGTCACAGCGGAAACATTGTCCGTCTGAAGTCAGGTCAGCAGGTGGAATATAACTTGTGTTTCTCAGACAAGGATATGGATTTGCTGGTGTCGGTTTGCACACAACCCAATCATGCCGCCGACGGAGGACATCTTTCGTATGAAGTCCTGCTGGATGGTTGCAAATTGGGTTCGCTGGACTATCGTGTGGAGGGCCGTAGTGAGCAATGGAAACAGCATATTCTTGACAACGAGGCTGTTGAAACCATTCCTGTTCATGTGGACGGAGGAGTCCACCGATGGCAGATCAGGGCCTTGAACGATGATATCCGCTTGGATCGGATAATGTTCGGTCAAGCTATGTAAGGGTTGTGCTCCCTTTCAAACCCGATAAGAGTGTCTGCCCCGTGTCCGCACAATACTTTCGTGTCATCGGGTAATATCATAATCGTGCGGTGCAGAGAATCCATCAAATCCGCATAGCAGCCGCCATCCAAATCGGTACGGCCGATGCTGCCTGAAAATAGGGAATCTCCCGAGAATAGGATTTTTTCGTCGGGAAGATAAAAGGCCAGCCCTCCGCGGGAATGGCCGGGGACTTGCAGCACTTCTATATGTATTTTTCCGTATTCCATAGAATGGCCGCCAGCCAGCGCTTGGGAGATGGTGACAGGACTGTCGGGCTTGTCCATACCGAACATGTCGGCCATTTGCGGCAATTTCCCAATCCATCCTGAATCTTCTGGGGAAGCCGCCAGTCCGACTTGAAACGCGGATTGGACAAAAGGCACACCGACGATATGGTCGAAATGCAGGTGAGTACAGAGAATCTCTTGAATTTTCCACTGATTGTCAGCTATATAATGGAAAAGTTTCTCTTTTTCCAAAGGGTTGCTGCATCCCGGATCGATGAGAACGGCCATTTTACTCTCATCATCGCCGACTAAATACGTATTCTCTCTTAGCGGATTAAAAACAAAGGATTTGATAAATATCATCGGATTCTAAAGTAATAGTTGAAAGATATGAACTGTAAGTTCGAAAAATGAATTCTAGGGTTTTTGAACAGACTTGTGTATTGGAATACTTTTGAAATGCGTTTTTGAGACTTTCAAAAAAAACGGCAACAACATCTTCGAATGTATGATATGTGAGAAAAAAATTAAATCTTGCCAAATAACATTTAATTATAATAGTATGCCACGAAAAGAAACTGATTCGGAGCTGAATAAAAAAGTAGCAGAAAAACTGCGCAGACTGCGTAGAGAACAAGAGTTGTCACAGCAAAACGTTGCGGATGATAATGGCATTTCTTCAACGGCTTATTCAAAAATGGAGGCTGGAAGGATTGATTTTACCATTACGCGGCTGGCTCAGCTGGCTTCTTATTTCAGAGTGGCTTTGCCCGATTTTTTTGATGATTCTCTAGTCATTCCCCGTCCTGAGACCACTGCCATTCTGGCCAAGGATTACGAGACAAAACTGCATGAAGCGGTCACGACTAAGGAAGCCTTGATGGAAATGGTCAAAGATCTGAGCCAAGCTTATAGAGGCAGGTAAAGAACTCTTTTGGTCTCGAAGTATTCTTCTTCAAAATAACCGGAAATTTCTGAGACAGTGGCTTTGTTCCGGAAAGGATGCATTTCGGATTCCAATTCTCCTCCCTTCAGGCAAAGCAGTCCGTTGGGCAAGGCATTCCGTTGTTCTTTGGCAATGTTCTTTTGGCAGATTCTCACCAAGTCGCTTAATGGCATGACCGCCCGACTGACAACAAAGTCGAATTTTTCTTTGACTTCTTCTGCACGGATTTGTTGGAGACGGACGTTGGTCAGTCCGACGGCTTCGGAAATGGCTTGCGCCGCTTTGATTTTTTTTCCGATGCTGTCTATCAGCAGGAATTCGCAGTCTGGAAACAGGATGGCCAAAGGAATGCCTGGAAAACCGCCTCCTGTTCCGATGTCCAATATCCGACTTCCGTTTTTGAATCTCAGGGTTTTGGCAATGGCAAGAGAATGAAGGATGTGATGCTCGTACAAATTATCGATGTCTTTGCGCGATATCAGATTGATACACGCATTCCATTCACGATAGAGCGGGCCGAGTGATTCAAACTGTTGTCGTTGCCTCTCGCTGAGGTTGGGGAAATATTTCTCAATGATGCTCATCTTGTTTGTGAAAAACGTACCTTTGCAACAAAGGTAGATAATTACTTACAATGATACATACAGATTGGGGAATAATATCCTATGAGGAAGCTTGGGAAAGACAGAAGTACCTGTTTGCCGAGCGTTTGGATGCCAAGCAGAATAATGGACGATGCGAGTTGCCCGATATTCTGGTCTCGTGTGAGCATACTCCTGTTTTCACATTGGGTAAGAGTGGAAAGCCGGACAATTTGCTGGTTTCAGAATCTGTTCTCAAGTCTGAAGGAGTGGATTTTTACCGCATTGACCGAGGTGGGGACATTACGTTTCACGGACCGGGTCAATTGGTGATGTATCCGATTTTTGACCTTGAGCATTACGGAATCGGTCTCAAAGAGTATATTTTCCGTCTGGAAGAGGCAGTCATTCTTTTCTTGTCTGATTATGGCCTGCAAGCCTCACGTCTTGAGGGTGCGACTGGTGTCTGGATGGATCCGCATACCCGCAACGAACGTAAGATCTGCGCTATTGGTGTCAAGGCCAGCCGTTATGTGACAATGCACGGCATCGGTTTTAATATCAATACGGATTTGTCTTATTTTCAAATGATTAATCCATGCGGCTTTTCAGACAAAGGAGTCACTTCCCTGCAAAAAGAATTGGGTGGCCGGCTGATGGATATGAATGAATGCCGCCAAGGTCTCAGAATCCGGTTTGAAGAAGTTTTCGGCAGTTGAGAGAGGCTGTCCCAAGGTTTTGGTCAGTCTCTCGAGGGCATTGTGCCTATATCGCAGGAAAAATGCGGGATGGCACTACCGCCAGTCAATGGCCGTCAGTTGATGGTCAAGCAGGTAGCGGTTGGCCTGACTGAAATGCCGGCAACCGAAAAAACCCCGGTAGGCGGAAAGTGGAGAAGGATGGACAGACTTCAATATCAGATGCTTATCGGGAGAGATGAAGGCACCTTTCTGTTGGGCATACGCTCCCCAAAGCATGAAAACGAGATGCTCCCGTTGTTCTGCCAACTTGTGGACCACCGCATCGGTGAATTCTTCCCAACCTTTGTGCTGATGAGAGCCGGCCTGATGGGCACAAACCGTCAGCGTCGCATTGAGCAGCAAAACGCCTTGGCGGGCCCAGCGCTCCAGATTGCCGTCAGAGTAGGGCTCTATCTGAAGGTCACTGCGGATTTCCTTGAAAATATTCTGCAGTGAAGGTGGAAAGTCAACTCCTGACTGCACGGAAAAACACAATCCATGAGCTTGTCCGGGTTCGTGGTAGGGGTCCTGACCCAAAATCACCACTTTCACTTGGTCAAACGGACAAAGGTCGAAGGCATTGAAAATGAGTTTTGCAGGAGGATAAATGCAGCGTTGGGAATACTCCGAACGGACAAACCGGGTCAGCTCCGAAAAATACTCTTTATCAAATTCGGATAGAAGCTGCTCTTTCCACGAAGAATCAATGCGGACGTCCATAGAGACTTCTAAGGCTTAAATGAGAGAAATGCCGTGTCTGGAGCATGTCTGACGCATTTCATCCGGCCAGATGCTCGACTGGATCTCACCAATGTGCGCCTTCTGGAGCAACAGCATACACAAACGTGACTGACCGATACCTCCACCGATACAGAGCGGCAGTTCGTCATTGAGCAGTCTTTTGTGGAAATACAGATTTTTGCGTTCTTCCGTATGGGTGATTTCCAATTGTTTAAGCAATGCGCTTTTGTCCACGCGGATTCCCATGGAGGAAAGCTCGAAGGCAAGACCCAAAAGCGGATTCCATATCAGAATGTCTCCGTTGAGGCCAGGAAGCCCATTCTCTCCGACCGTGCTCCAATCATCGTAGTCGGGAGCGCGACCGTCGTGTCTGGTGCCGTCTCCCAAAGCCCCTCCGATACCTATGATGAAAACGGCACCGTATTGTTCAGTAATGGCGTTCTCACGTTCTTTCGGACTGAGATCGGGATACCTCTGACGCAATTCCTCTGCGTGGATAAAGTGAATTTCTTCCGGCAGCCAGGGCTTGATTTGAGGATAATTCTCATAAACCATAAACTCCGTCTGGCGCAAGACGTTGTATATTTTGACAACCGCGTTCTTGAGGTAGGCAAGGGTCCTGTCTTGAGGGCCTACGACTGCTTCCCAGTCCCACTGATCCACATAAAGAGAATGCAGATTGTCCATTTCCTCATCGGGACGGATGGCATTCATATCGGTATATATGCCATAACCTCTTTCAATCTGGTATTCAGCCAGCGTCAGCCTTTTCCATTTGGCTAAAGAGTGAACTATTTCAGCCTTCTGGTCATCCATATCCTTGATAGGGAACGATACAGGACGCTCTTTGCCGGAAAGGTCATCGTTGATTCCCTGTCCACTCAACACAAACAAAGGAGCCGTAACACGTCTCAGGCGCAAAGCTGAAGCCAGACTCTGCTGGAAAAAATCCTTAATCAGCTTAATGCCTTGCTCAGTCTGCTTGAGGTTGAGCAGAGGCCGATAATCTTTCGGAAGAATCAATTGGCTCATAGAGAGGTGCTTGTTAGGGAATTCGCCTTTGAAAGAGTATTCCCGTGGGGAGTCGAACCCCAATCGATGGAACCGGAATCCATTATTCTATCCATTGAACTACGGGAACAAGCAATGTGTATTTCGTCTGCAAAGGTATATAAAAATATTCTATCAAAGCAGTCCGGGGTCACAATTTGTCCAAACCGGTGAACTTGGCCCATTCGGTCTGCCGATATGCATTGTTGTATGTGGAATTATACAGATTGGGGATATAGGTGGTCAGACCGCAGGCCGGTAAATAAATATCAATCCAGGAGCGTCTTCCCGAAAACATACTGTATATGTGTTTGGTATGCTCAGAGAACAGAATGGTTCGGTTGAGCTGTTCGGTAAAGATTCCGTATTGTAAGCTGTTTGTCGCTATCTGATTCACATAGCCAGCCAGATCGTTGAATAAGGCAGGCCTGCAGTTGTCGTAATACTGAATGTCGGACGTGTTGACAGGATTGCCGTTCCCTTGGGCGACGATATCGCGCACAGTGACTGCGAGAGACTCCACTTGGCTCATGTCTATCAGCGAGATGAAGCCGGATGGATAATCGGTGTTGTTCCGATAGAAATCGATAAAAGACCGGCAGGTTTTCGTCAAGCCGTCCAAGGTGGATTTCTCAAACAGGAAAGGAAGAATGGTTTTGTATGGGAATCCGTCATCCAAAACCTCGCAGGGAGACCCTACCCAATACCGACAGACATCACGTAAATCGTATAGCGCCTCGATGCTGCATCCGAAACAGGCGTCCATAAGAATGTACTCCCAGTCGAAATCCTGCAAGGCCTTTTTCAATTCGGTGATTTCCATGCAGTTGCCACCATCCAAACCAAAATATCTCGTATCGTGTTCAGGGACAGCACTGTCGCCGGCCCGGGTCTTGTCGCCGGGAAGCCAGCCGGTGGAATGAGACCAGAGAAGCAGGGCATAGTCCTCTGCCGGAGCGAATGTCCGGGCATCTCTCAAGATCTGTCTCATGGCGGAGGTTTCCAAGGCATTATGAATGTTGTCGTATGCTTTCAGGCAGACAGTATCCGCTTTCAGGCCATATTCCACATAGTAATCCTTGAAGACATTGGCTTTGTGGAATCCGTCTTTCGGAATGACTTCCAACAGACGGGGACCTCCACTGTATTTTTTGAACACAATCAGCAGGCGGCTGTCATTCAGACAATCAAGATCGGCCGTCTGAAGCATGGACATAATGTTGTCAAAAGAAGTCGTATAAAGGGAATTGTTGGCCATCATATAGATAATCAACGTCCGCTTGGCGGTGTGCTGGTCTTGGGCTTCTAATGGATGTCCGCAAGAGACAGTGCCGCTCAGCAACAGCATGGCGGCAAACACCACTGACAGCCAATGTCTGATATCTGACTTCTTTCTTTGCATTCTTGAGAGGCTGAATTATATGGATTCTTCCAAAATGATATCCGGCCAGGCGTCCGCCAATTCGTCCATGGAATGGAACAGGAGATCGCAGCCGGCGTCATACAGATAATGGTCGTCCAGCAGGCCGGTGTTGACGGCGATGGTGAAAATTCCGGCGGCTTTGGCCGACAGGATTCCTAATGGCGCGTTCTCAATCACCACACTTTGCCAAGGCTCCAACTTCCCCTTTTTCAATCCCATCAGGTAGGGTTCAGGGTGGGGTTTGCCTTTTTTCACGTCAAAAGCGGTCACCATACATTCTTCGCTGAAATGTCCCGGAAAAAACGCATTGATCCGGTTCAGCAACTTGCGCTGTCCCGATCCGGTGACGAGGATGCGTTTGCGTCCACTGTCGCGTATGGTGTCCAGCACCCGGGAGGCTCCCTTTATCACAGGGGCTTCGGGCAATGAATCAAACAGACCGGATTTGCGTCCGTAGATTTCTTTGACTTCCTCGTCGCTTGGTAAACGCTGCAGTTCGCGTTGAAAGATGGTTTCTATGGTTCCCCGTCCTGTTCTTCCTTCGTGCAGATAGGCTTCTTTTTCGTCAAAAGCGAAGCCGAGTCCGTGAATGGTCGTGACCCAGCTCTTGGCATGATTGGGCATGGAGTCAAACAAGACACCATCCATATCGATAAGGGCGGCCTGAGGTTGAAAAAGCGGATGCCCTTGTTTTAGGAGATAGGCTCTCTTTGCCTGTTGAAACATATCTGAGGACACTTCTTATTTCAGGCGTTTGTGAATGGCTGCGGATGCTTCTTCGTAACCGGGCTTTTCAAGCAGGGCAAACATATTCCGTTTGTAATCTTCTACACCGGGTTGGTCGAAGGGATTGATTCCCATGACATAGCCGCTGATGCCGCAGGCTTTTTCAAAGAAATACATCAATTGTCCGAGGTAATATTCATTGAGTTGGGGTAGAACCACTTTGATATTGGGAACACCGCCATCAACATGGGCTATCTGTGTGCCGAGTTCTGCCATTTTGTTGACTTGATCGACGCGTTTGCCTGCCAGATAGTTCAATCCGTCCAGGTTGGCCTCGTCCGAAGGAATGACCACTTCGCTGTTGGGCTCCGCAATGGAAACCACGGTTTCGAAAATGATGCGCTCTCCTTGTTGGATCCATTGTCCCATGGAATGAAGGTCGGTGGTCAGATCGACGGAAGCAGGATAGATGCCTTTGTTCCCTTTGCCCTCGCTTTCACCGTAAAGCTGTTTCCACCATTCGGAAACGAAGTGGAATTTGGGATGATAGTTGACAAGAATCTCGATTTTCTTGCCCGAAGCATAAAGTGCCTGACGGGCGGCCGCATACTGCATGGAAGGATTGGTCTCGAAAGCGGTATCGCATTGAGCCTCCATGGCGACGGCTCCGGCGACCAATTGCTTGATGTCGAAACCCGCTACGGCAATCGGCAGCAGACCGACGGGGGTCAGCACGGAATAACGTCCGCCAACATTGTCGGGAATGACATAGGTTTTGTAACCTTCGAGAGTGGAAAGTGTGCGCAGGGCACCTCGTTTGGCATCGGTGATGGCGACGATTCTCGATTTGGCCTCTTCTTTTCCGACGGCCTCTTCCAATTGGGTCTTGAGAAGACGGAATGCCAGCGCGGTCTCTGTAGTGGTGCCGGACTTTGAGATGTTGATGATACCGAACGATTTACCGTTCAGATAGTCAGTCAGTTCAGACAGATAATCCTCACTGATGTTGTGGCCGGCAAACAACACCCGGGGATTCTGGCCTTGAGGTTGAAGCCAGGCGAAACAATGGCTCAACGCTTCGATGACGGCTTTCGATCCGAGATAGCTGCCGCCGATACCTGCGACGATGACGACTTCACATTTTTGGCGGAGCAGATCGGCCGTGGCCTGAATGTCGTTCAAAAAGTCTTCCGTGATGGAGGAGGGCAGATGCAGCCAGCCTAGAAAGTCATTGCCTTTGCCGTTCCCTTCTGACAGGGTCTTCTGGGCGGCTTCGCAAACTTGCTTATATCCTTTTATCGTGCTTTCCGGTACAAAACCGAAAACTTTGTCCAATTGAATCTGAATAGAGTTCATCGCAGTATGATTAATGTAAATGTTCACTCAATAGTTTTATCTCGATTGCCGGAGCGATTCTTTCGTAAAGGATGTTGTATACGGCATCCAGAATCGGCATGGGAACATGGTGAATCTTGTCGTTGAGTTCCTTCATGCACTTGGTCCCGTAATATCCTTCGGCAATCATCTCCATTTCCATATGAGCTGTTTTCACGGAATAACCTTTGCCGATCATCGTGCCGAAAGTCCGGTTGCGGCTGAATTTGGAATAGCCGGTCACCAGCAGGTCGCCGAGATAAACCGAATTGACAATGTCGCGGGTGTGTTCCGGGCAGGCCTCCGTGATGAAACGGTTCATCTCTTCGATGGCGTTGGCAATGAGAACGGCTTGAAAATTGTCTCCGTATTTGAGACCGTGACAGATGCCGGCGGCAATGGCATAGACATTTTTCAAAGTCGAGCCATATTCTATGCCGAGGATGTCATCAGTGATGGTGGTGCGTACAAAACGACATTCAAGGCATTGGGAGATTTTCTGGGCCATCGTTTTGTCCATGCAGGCAAAGGTCAGATAAGAAAGTCTCTCATAGGCCACTTCTTCGGCGTGACAGGGACCTCCAATAGCGGCGATTCTGTCGTAGGGTACGTGATATATCTCGTGAAAATATTGGGAAACAGGCACATTCTCATCAGGAACGATACCCTTGATGGCGGTAATGATGAATTTTTCGCTGATGTCCTGACGCAATTTTTGCAGTACGCCTTTGAGGAAGGGCGAGGGAGTGGCGAAAATCAGCGTGTCCGAATTCTTGACGGCCACGTTGATGTTGCTGAAAAACCGGATTCTTTCCGTGTCGAATTGAACCAGGGAGAGGTAATTGGGATTGTGTCCGGTCTGTTTGAATTGGTGAATCTGCGACGTGCGTCTCATAAACCAATGAATCTCCCGTTGCGGATCCATCAACAGAATCTTGGCGATAGCTGTAGCCCAGCTTCCACCGCCCATGATGCATATTTTGCCTGGAAATTCCATCGCTTGTGCTGCCTTATTCCTCCGCTTGGTCTTTTTTCTTCTCGGGACGCATTTGCGGGAAGAGAAGCACTTCCTGAATGGTCGATTGTCCGGTAAGCAACATCACCAGGCGGTCCATACCGATACCCATTCCCGACGTGGGAGGCATACCGTATTCCAAAGCGCGCAGGAAGTCCTGATCGATATACATGGCTTCGTCATCGCCTTTCTCACTGAGTCTGAGCTGTTCCTGGAAGCGTTCACGCTGGTCGATCGGGTCATTGAGCTCGCTATAGGCATTGGCCAACTCTTTTCCGTTGACGAAAAGCTCGAAACGCTCGGTCAATGAAGGATTGTCGCGGTGCTTTTTGGTCAGAGGTGACATTTCAATAGGATAATCGGTGATGAAAGTGGGCTGAATGAGTTTCCCTTCGCAGGTCTCGCCGAACAATTCGTCAATGAGTTTGCCTTTCCCCATTGTCGGATCCTGTTCCACATTGAATTTGCGGCAGACTTCGCGTAGCTCATCCTCACCCATTCCGGTGATATCCACTCCGGTATTCTCCAGAATGGCTTGTGTCATCGTCATGCGGCGGAACGGAGCCTTGAAGGAAATGACGTTGTCGCCGTTCCGGATGTCGGTTGTGCCCAATACATCATTGCAGATACGCTCAAGCATCTGCTCGGTGAAATCCATCATCCAAAGATAATCCTTGTAGGAGACATAAATCTCCATGCAGGTGAATTCAGGATTGTGGGTCCGGTCCATACCCTCGTTGCGGAAATTGCGCGAGAATTCATAGACGCCTTCGAAACCTCCGACAATCAGTCTCTTGAGATATAATTCGTTGGCGATTCGCAGGTATAGAGGAATGTCGAGAGCGTTGTGGTGAGTGATGAACGGGCGGGCTGAAGCGCCACCGGGGATGGATTGAAGCACGGGGGTATCTACTTCGAGATAGCCATGCTCATTGAAAAAACCGCGCATCGAATTGAAGATTTTCGTACGCTTGATGAAGATGTCCTTAACCCCTTCGTTGACCACCAGATCCACATAACGCTGACGGTAACGGAGTTCGGGATCGTTGAAAGCATCATATACCACTCCGTCTTTCATTTTGACGATGGGCAACGGGCGCAAAGTCTTGGACAAGACCGTCATTTCCTGAGCGTGGATGGAAATCTCTCCGGTCTGAGTGCGGAAAACGAAACCCTTGATGCCGATGAAGTCACCGATGTCAAGCAGTTTCTTGAAAACCGTATTATACATTTCCTTGTCTTCGCCCGGGCAGATTTCATCGCGGTTGACATAAATCTGGATACGGCCTTTGGAATCTTTCAGTTCCATAAAGGATGCTTTTCCCATAATACGGCGCGACATGATGCGTCCGGCTACGCAAACCTGACGTTTCGGCTCTTCCTCATCGCGGAAGTTCTCTTTAATCTCCACTGAAAATGCGTCAGTCGGATAGAGCGCGGCGGGGTAGGGCTCAATGCCCATGTCGCGCAAGGCCTGCATACTCTGTCTGCGGCCCTGTTCCTGTTCACTCAGTTCTTGTGTATTCATTTGTCTGATGGATTGTACTGTGAATGTATAGCCTTATCGGGTCTGTTGCAGACCGTTCAGGACAATTTGATTTAATTCTCCGCAAGCGACACTCTGCTGCTGGCCGCTTTGCATATTTTTCAATGTGACATTGCCGTTGTTCATTTCATCTTCTCCGGCCACCACCACAAAGGCGATGTGATGGCTGTCGGCGTAAGAGAACTGCTTCTTGAGTTTAGCGGCATCGGGATACAGTTCCGTGCGGATTCCGGCTTGACGGAGCTTGGCAATCAGCGGCAGGCAATAGCGGGTCTCTTTTTCTCCAAAGTTGGCGAACAGTACTTGAGTATGCTTGAGAGAGGATTCCGGGTAGAGATTCAGCTGATTGAGGACATCGAAGATACGGTCGGCGCCGAAAGAGATGCCGACTCCCGATACACCGGGCAGACCGAATACTCCTGTCAGGTTGTCGTAGCGTCCACCGCCCGTAATGCTGCCCATGACGGCATCCAAAGCCTTGACTTCCAAAATGGTACCTGTATAATAATTGAGACCTCTGGCCAAGGACAGATCCAACTCGATTTGGGCGGAAAGGGGAAGCGTATCGACATACGAAAGAATGTATTCCATTTCTTCGATGCCTTTGAGACCGGTCTCGGAACCGGCCAGAATGGATTTCAACTGCTCAAGTTTGGCGGCATGGCTGCCTTGAAGACCGAGAATCGGCTGAAGGGCCGCT
>JAZRWU010000234.1:0-2506 GCA_045599885.1 Bacteroidales bacterium
AGTGCTCCGTCTCGATTTGGACAGTGCCATTATTGATACTCATATCGATAAGGCTCCCGATGGTATTGTCGGTCCCCATCTCGAAAAAGAGGGCAGTTATTATGCTATCAAGGAAGTATGGTCGCCAGTCTTCGTGAACGGCTCGTGGTCGGCAGAAGAGCTGAAAGATGCCAGAACCCTGAGTCTCCAGTTGGAGAACCGTTATGATTTTCTGAATCTTAACACGGTCCGTTTTGAATGGGAATGGGTCAATACTCCTGCATATAATGAAGAGAATGCAGCTTTGTCCGTATATAAGAAGGGTGAGTTGAAAGGACCGGATGTGGCTCCTCATGCCTCCGGAGTGCTGACAATTCCCAATCATTCCAAAAATGCCGACGTCCTTCTTCTCAGTGCGGTGGATAAATATGGCCGGGATATTTTCACATGGAGTTTCCCGATGGCCAAAGACAAGCTTTCATCGTCCGGCCCCGGTCAGAAAGTGATAGTGAATCAGTCTTATACCAATGTGACGGTGATTGCCGGCAATCTGACTTATACTTTCAACCGCAATACCGGTTTCCTGATGAGTGTGAAACGCGGTGAGGAGATGATACCTTTCCGTAATGGCCCGCGTCTGATGGCCGCTCACCGTGGCGACCGTATGAACGACGTGTTCACTTATAATCAGGAGCGCGTCAAAGAAAACAGAACAGTCTATACCGAATATCTTGAGATGGGTGAGTTGATTGGTTTCGACATTGAGGATATTGAGGACGATGCCGCCCGTGTCACTGTCAAGTATCATTGGGGCAGCCTCGACAAGGTGGTTTGGACCTTCCGGAAAGATGGTTCTGCCGTGGTGGATTATTCTTACAATTTCAACGGAATCGTGGATATGATCGGTATCTGCTTCAGTTTCCCCGAAGAACAGGTGCTTTCCAAGCGTTGGGCGGGTTACGGACCTTACCGTGTATGGCAAAACCGTACTCAGGGTATGAGCTACGGCATTTGGGAGAACGATTATAACGATCCTATTCCAGGAAAATCGTTTGATTATCCTGAATTCAAAGGCTATTTCCGGGGCGTGGATTGGATGAACATCCGCACTTCGAACGCGACTATCACCATTGAGAATGCCAATCCGGACGATTATATCGGCGTATTCCAACCCAAGGACGGTGAGGATTTCAAGTTATATACATTGCCGGAGTCGGGAATCGCGATTCTTCAAGTTATTCCGCCGGTCCGCAACAAGAACCACGAGACCGACCGTATCGGACCATCTTCTCAGCCGAAATGGGTGACGGGCGAATACAGCGGACGCTTTATCCTCCATTTTGACGAATAAGAACCTGTATAAATTTGTTTCGGGATTATTTGAAGGCTGTTTTTGAGAACGGTTTTGTCTATCGTTTTTGCGTAGAATATTTTTTGTTGTAAGAAATTTAAACAGGTTCTAAGAAGTCAGGGGCTGTTTATGATTGGAAGCGGCATAGCATATTTTCCGGTTGCTATGCCGCTTCGTTTTGTTCGATTATTTCCGGAAAGAATCAGCCCTCTTTTTGGGTGGATTTTATTCCGAACAGGCACCAGCGGATGAATGGAATCCGACGCAGAATCTCATACAACGCAGGGCTCAATAGAAGAACGGCGGCCAAAAGAAGGGTGTATATGGCAAAAGGAGATAGCGTGGTGTATGTTTTCAGCATATACCCCAATGATATCATCACCAGATAATGGACAATATAGAGGCCAAAACTTGAACGCGACATATACGAGGCGAAACGGTCCGTCTGGTTGAACCAGGCCTTGAAACAGCCTAGCAGGGCAAGAATCATCAGCCATGCGTAGAGAACATTGAGCCAGTCGGAAAGACATGATGGGGTGACGTAGCTCAGACCGTATTCTTTAAAGGTCAAGGCAGTTCCTGCTGTCACAGCGCAGACAAGCAATGGAATCCTCATTCTTTCAACCCTGTCTTGCACCTCATCGTGCGAAAACACGAAGTAGCCCAAAAGGAACGGTATGAAGTAGCTCAGTGGCCGGTAGCCGTTGAAAAGCGCGTCTGGAAGATTGTCGGGCCGTGGGTTCATGATTATAGCCTGACAGCCCGAATAGACCAAGACGCCGAGCAGGAGAATCAGCGGTTCTTTCACCTTGCCGCAGACATTCCAAAACCGGTCTTTCCTGTCCGCTTTGCGTATCAACACCAGTAGAATGGAGAACAGCCAGAGGTCTTGAATGAACCACAACGGGCCTATTCCGCTGGCCACATATAATAAATATCTCGCGATGCCCGGCATGGAACCGACAAGCTGCTCTCTGACCGTAGCGGTATTGAAATAACCTGTAATCCAATGAATCAGCAGCAGGCCAATGGTGGAAGGTACGAGAAGCTTGAGCGTCCGGCTCTTGATGAATTCCCGGTCGGTGTGCTTGTTGAGTGTGTATCTGGAGCAGATGCCGGAGACAAGGAACAACATCATCATGAACCAAGGATATAGTATGTACAATATCACATCCT
>JAZRWU010000235.1:0-17195 GCA_045599885.1 Bacteroidales bacterium
CTTCTCCACATTGAGAATCTTTCCTCTCAAAGGCAGAATGGCCTGGAATTCACGATGACGTCCCTGCTTGGCCGTACCACCTGCAGAATCGCCCTCCACAAGGAACAATTCGCATTTTTCAGGATCGCCACTGGAACAGTCGGACAACTTTCCGGGAAGTCCGGCACCTGAAAGCGGAGACTTGCGCTGAACCATTTCACGGGCCTTGCGGGCTGCCTGACGGGCTGTAGCGGCAAGAACCACTTTATCCACAATCTTGCGTGCTTCCTGAGGATGTTCCTCCAAATAAGCCGCCAAAGCAGAGGCGACCGCCTGATCAACGATACCGATGACTTCATTATTGCCCAATTTTGTCTTGGTCTGGCCTTCGAACTGCGGTTCCGCCACTTTGACCGAAATCACCGCTGTCAGTCCTTCACGGAAATCATCACCGACAATCTCCACCTTGACTTTATCGAGCATTTTTGAGTCTTCGGCATATTTTTTCAACGTGCGGGTCAAGCCGCGACGGAATCCGGTCAAATGCGTACCGCCCTCTATCGTATTGATATTGTTGACGTACGAATGGACATTTTCGGTATACGAATCGTTGTAAATCAAAGCCACCTCGACCGGTGTCCCGAATTTGTCCGTAGAGATATGGATGACGTCACTGATAAGCGGCCTTCTCGATGAATCCACATATTTGACGAATTCCAGAAGTCCTTCTTCCGAATGGAAAACCTCCGACTTGGGTTCGGTCACCCCTTTTTCAGGGTCAAGACGCAAATCGGTCAATTTCAGCGTAATACCGGCATTCAGATAGGCCAATTCACGCAAACGGTTGGCCAAGGTATCATATTTGTATTCGACCGTAGAGAAAATCGTGTCGTCAGGAAGGAAAGTGATACATGTCCCCGTCTTGTCGGAAGAGCCGACTTCGCGCACGGAGTACAAAGGCTTCCCTTTTGAATAATCCTGCTCATATTTTTTGCCGCCGCGGCATACCTCCACATGGAATTCCTTCGACAGGGCATTCACGCAGGAAACGCCCACACCATGCAGACCGCCGGAAACCTTGTATGAACCTTTATCGAATTTACCTCCGGCATGAAGCACCGTCAACACCACTTCGAGGGCGGAACGATGCTCCTTTTCGTGCATATCCACAGGGATACCACGGCCGTTATCGCTTACGGTAATTGAACCATTCTCATTGATAAACACCTGAATATCATCACAATATCCTGCAAGAGCCTCATCAATGCAGTTGTCCACCACTTCGTACACCAAATGATGCAATCCTTTTTCCGATGTATCACCGATATACATCGCCGGACGCTTGCGGACAGCCTCCAAACCTTCAAGGACCTGAATATTTTTAGCAGAATACTCATTCTGACCTTCTTTCTGCAATTCTTCGTCTATCATATCTTAACTAATATTCTTTTTTTCAGCTTATTACACTATAAAAACGCCTTTCATGCGCCCGCCAGTGTCCATTTTCTCTAAAAACAAGCAAATATAGTTATTTTTCGTGGTTTCCCCAAACCTGACAAAGGCTTTTATTGCGTCCGACAGCACTTATTTATGCCATTTCTATTTGTATTTTCAAAATAAAGACTTACCTTTGCAGTCGTAAATATCGCGAGGTGGAGCAGTGGTAGCTCATTGGGCTCATAACCCAAAGGTCGTAGGTTCGAATCCTGCCCTCGCAACAAAGTTCCAAGAAAGAATCGCAATTTTTGCGGTTCTTTTTTTATCTTGCGCCCTGCGACCGAATCATCAATCATTCAATGGCAAAAACCAAAAATATCTTCGTGTGCGGCGAATGCGGCGCTGATTATCCGAAATGGATGGGGAGATGCCCGTCCTGCGGGCAATGGGGGACGCTTCAGGAAAAAACCGTTTCAATCGATACGGGCCATAACGGCCTCGGCTACAAAAAAACGCTTTTGGGCGAATCTTCCCAACCGGTGCTGCTGTCACAAATCACAAGCACTCATGAAGAGCGCATACGAACAGGATGCGAAGAACTCGACCGCGTCCTGGGAGGGGGCCTCGTACCGGGATCGGTGACTTTGCTGGGAGGCGAGCCTGGCATCGGAAAATCGACGCTGGTGCTCCAGACCGTTCTGAAAATGAGAGACAAAAAGGTCCTGTATGTTTCAGGAGAGGAAAGTGTCCAACAACTCAAACTTCGGGCTGACCGGATAGAAGGTGAGAATCCGCAAGCCTATTTCGTGTCCGAAACCTCACTTGAGAAAATATTCGAACACATTGGCCATCTTCAACCCGAGCTGCTGATTGTGGATTCCATCCAAACGATGTATACCGAAAACGCCGAGTCATCCGCCGGAAGCGTCTCTCAGGTACGCGAGTGCGCGGCGGCTCTGCTCCGTTATGCCAAAACCAATGCTCTTCCCACCATTCTGATAGGTCATATCAACAAAGAGGGAAGTATTGCAGGCCCCAAAGTATTGGAACACATCGTGGACACCGTTCTTTTGTTCGAAGGCGACTCCCATCATGTGTACCGTGTGCTCCGTTCTGTCAAAAACCGTTTCGGAAGTATTGCGGAAATCGGCATGTACGAAATGCGCCGCGAAGGCTTGCGTGAAGTGGACAATCCCTCCGAATTGCTTTTCAACCGGAAACATCTGGACTTAAGCGGTGTATCGATAGCCGCGGCGATTGAGGGGATAAGGCCTTTCATGATTGAGGTTCAGGCACTTGTCAGCACTGCCGCGTATGGTGCCGCACAACGTTCCACTACAGGATTTGATGTCAGGAGGCTCAATATGCTTTCGGCCGTTCTTGAAAAACGGGCCGGATTCAAAATCGCACAAAAGGATATCTTTTTGAACATCGCCGGCGGTATCAAGGTCAACGACCCCGCCATCGACCTGGCCGTTCTGACCTCCGTTCTGTCCTCCAATCTTGATCTCCCCGTCGATAACAAATCCTGTCTGGCGGGCGAAGTTGGATTGGCGGGCGAGATACGGCCTGTGGACAGAATAGAACAAAGGATAGCCGAAGCTCAGAAACTCGGCTTCGAGCGCATCATCATTCCATATTTTTCATCTGCGGGTATTGATTACGGAAGATTCCATATCAAAGTGGAGCAGGTCAGCAAGGTTGATCAGGCATTCAAACTGATATTCGGATAATCTCCAAAATAACTTCATAGGAAATGGTCAACGAATACACCCTCAGAATTCTTCCTGAAGATGCCGCCGACGGACAGACTCTCAAACGCTGCATCTGCCGTCAAAAATCTCTTTCTCTTGATGAGGTGAAAGGCATTCAGGTTGTTAAACGTTCCATTGACGCACGGCAATCGACCATTTACCTGCAAATGCAAGTCCGTGTTTTCATCGGAGAAGAGCCCAAAGTTGAAGATATAGAACCTATTCTGTATCAGGATGTTTCGACAAAACCTCAGGTCATTGTGGTGGGAGCCGGGCCGGCCGGTCTGTTCGCTTCGCTACGGCTCATCGAACTGGGTTGCCGTCCGATTCTTGTGGAACGCGGCAAAAATGTATCAGAACGCAAACGTGACATCGCCGCTTCCATACGCACTCACCACATCCGTCCTGAATCCAACTACTGCTATGGGGAAGGGGGCGCCGGCGCTTTTTCTGACGGGAAATTATATACCCGCAGCAAAAAACGCGGCAACGTCAATCGGATTTTGGGCATTTTCCATCAGTTCGGCGCATCCGACAGCATTATGACCGATGCGCATCCCCATATCGGCACCGACCGTCTTCCCCGAATCATCTCAGGGATGAGGGAACAGATTATCGCCAGCGGCGGCGAAGTGCATTTTGAGACTCAGATGACAGACCTGCTTATAGAAGGCCGAAAAGTCCGTGGTATCCGCTGCCGGGACGGTCAGGAATTCTCCGGCCCGGTCATTTTGGCCACGGGACATTCCGCACGCGATGTCTATCGCCTGATATTTCAAAAAGGGCTCCCTATTGAATCCAAAGGCTTTGCCATGGGCGTGCGTCTTGAGCATCCCCAAACAATTATTGACCAACTGATGTATCACAACAGGCACGGACGGGGAAAATATCTGCCTGCCGCCGAATACAATTTTGTCCAGCAAGTGGACGGTCGCGGTGTCTATTCCTTCTGTATGTGTCCTGGCGGTTTCATCGTTCCCGCCGGAGAGCGCGACGGAGTTTTGGTGGTCAATGGCATGTCGCCTTCCAATCGAGGGTCGAAATGGGCCAATTCAGGAATGGTGGTGGAAATCCGGCCGGATGATCTTCCAAAATATGAAGACTTTATCCGGAATGCCCAATCTGCCATCCCCGGCCTGGCTCAGGAAATGGATGCCGACCGGCCTGATAAAAACAAGGTTCCCGAATGGATGCGGATGCTGCACCTTCAACTCGCCTATGAGTATTGGACTTTCCACCAGATTGAAAAAGGACTGGTGGCGCCCGCGCAGAGGATGGTGGATTTTGTCCAGGGGAAAATCTCCCAAGACCTTACTTCAACATCCTATATTCCCGGTATCCAATCCTCTCCTCTGCACGAATGGATGCCATACGAAATGCGCTACCGCCTCCAGCAAGGCTTCCGGCTTTTTGACAGAAGCATTCATGGTTTTCTTTGCCAAGACGCGCAACTGATTGCTCCAGAAACCAGAACATCGTCGCCTGTCCGCCTGCCAAGAAACCCGGAGAGACTCGTATTGCTTGAATATGAAGGGATTTATCCTTGTGGAGAAGGCGCAGGATATGCCGGAGGTATCGTCAGTTCTGCCATTGACGGCGAGCTTTGTGCCGAAAAAGCCGCTGAAAACCTGTTGAGCAATCACTGATGCCCCAAAATTCTGCTACCTTACCCGAATCGAACGGATTACGACATCTTTGAGCGGACGCTCGTGGGCATCTGTCTTTTGCGCGGCAATTTTGTCTATCACATCAAAACCCTCCACCACCTCACCAAAGAAAGTATATTCTCCGTTGAGATTCAGCTCTCCACCTTCTTCCGTCAGGATTTTCCTGTCTTCTTCTGTAAAAAACAAGGTTTTCGGATGAGAATGCAGATACTCATCCAATTGAGCGCGGTAATCCAGATAGCGTTTTTTATATTCTCGGGAATCGGCTGCCTTCAGACTGTCCATTTCCGCTTTGTGAGGTGTGTAATTCTCGTTCCACCAGGCATTTTTGATGGGATTGTTCCGGGCCATCTCCAAAGTGTCCAGATAACCGGAAGTGTATTTTTTGCCTTGGACGATGAAGAACTGGCTGCAATCGGACTTTTTCTGAGGGTTGATATTGTCCGGCTGACGGGGCGCGGCCATGGCACCTTTCCGGGCGATATGCTCTCTACGGAACTCAGGCATCAACAGATACTGAGTGCTTCCCTGACCCACTCTTGCTCCGGGCGCAGCATTCCTCGAATCTGGAGAACCACCTTGAATCATAAATCCAGGCACCACCCGATAAAACAGCGTACCATCAAAAGCGCCGTCGTTCATACGACGTTTATATAAAGCCGTATGCTTTGGCGTATCCTCAAAAAACACCGCTTTCATCGTACCAAGACTGGTGGAAATATAGACCGTATCCACCGAAACTGGTGCAGTAAGCTCTTGTGCCGATGCCAGAGGGCACAGCAAGCACAACAGAATTGCGATATACATAAGCTTTTCCATAATCTTCCCCATAAAATATTTCTATAAGACAACAGAAGCGCCCCAATCAGAGGCGCTTCCCAAAAGTTGCTCCGCTAGGATTCGAACCCAGACAGGCAGAACCAGAATCTGCAGTGCTACCATTACACAACGGAGCAGTGTTTTTACGGGCACAAAAGTAGATAATTATTCTAACACCGCAAACAATTCCGCAAAAAAACTCATAAAAATTTAGGAGCCTCAAAAGGTGCACAAACGGACACCAAAACCTAAACCGTAATAAAATGGACGGTATGTCCGGACGCTCAATGGCTGATCGGCTTCAAGGTAATACGAAATGCTGGGTTCGATAAAGAACTGCATCACATCGGTGACAGAGTACGAGAGACCTATCTGGGCGGAAAGATAGGGTTGAATTCCATGGACAGGCTGATGAAGTCTCTCATAATCAACTTCTCCAGAACGGTTCTTCACCTGTATGGACTGTGTACCCAGCAAACCCTTTTCGAGACCACCGCCAGCCGCCACATAGAACCCGAAACGGGGACGGTCCAACACATTCAAGGCCAAACTCAAAGGAATACCCAGATAATGAAGCGACTGATCTATCGAGAACGGACTGCCGTTTTCCAAACTGCCTTGAGTATTGGCCGAGAGAAACGAGTATGTGAGCCCTGTATGAATATCCAAGCATCGGCTGATGGGAATGGAAGTACTGAAAGACAATACTATAGGCAAATCGTACACCGGTTTGTACTCCACAATCTGTGACTCAAAAATGCTGGGCTGCAACCATTCATTCTTTGACACGGAAGCCGAGCGCAAACCCATTCCCGAAGCATAGGTCCGGGTAATCATGGAAACAGGAGATTGTGCGTTCGGTGTCCCCTGACGGAAGGAATTATCCTGATTGATTGCCAATGAGAACTTTGTTCCCTGAAGCTGTCTTTTCGGAGCATTCTTCCGTTGTTCTCTGGCTTCAGCATAAGCCTCCTCCACTGTCTTTTCGTAATAGGTCAATGGCTCCGTCACCTGGAGACTTTCTTTTTCTTCCGAGACGGAAGGTTGCGGCTCTGTCATCGTAACATTCTCGGACTGAACAGTTTCTTGACTTTGAGAAGTGACATTACTGCCGGGAGTCACGGAAGTGGCTGTCTGGATGCCGTTTGAGTGAATGAGCGGGCGGACAACCATATTCTGCGAGGCGCTCATGTCAGCCTCGGTCAGTAAATCGGCTTCCACCATTATATCTGTCTTGGAATTATCCTCTAAAATACCTTCTATTCGTTCCTGATATGCCATCACGTCTTGTGTCTCATGATTGCGGCTGGCAGGGGTCAGCCAGATGAGAGCGCCAGCAATGGCCGCCGCAGCCGTCGCCATCCAAGGCCAAAGCTTTCGGATAGGCGCCACTCGGCCAGAAGACTTGCCCAAAGCCGTTTCCAATTCTTTCTCCGTAAAGAAAGAATCAAAATCAGGCGTCTCAAAAAGCGGTTCTGAGCACCTCTTCTGCAAATATTTATCCAACTCGTTCTCAGTCATCTCATTTCATACGTTTTGAGAGCATCTCCTGCAACTGCTGCTTTGCCCTCATCAGATACACACGCGACGAACTCTCTGTAATGCCCAACTGTTCTGCTATTTCCCGATGGGAATAATCATCCAGGACAGCCATATTGAACACGGCACGATACGATTCCGGAAGCTGTTGAATACAATCCAATATCTCCTGCATGGACATTTTATCCAAAACAGACACATCCAGACTGCTCAAACTGCGGGCTTCCTCCACATCTACCATATAGGGACGGTCGGTCAGCTTCCGCAACTGCTCCAATGCCGTATTGACAAAAATCCTTCGCATCCAGCCATCAAAGGAACCTTGGCCACGATAGTCACTCAAATGAGAGAAAACTTTCAGGAAACCATCGTGTAAAAGATCCTTAGCCGACTCATAATCATTCGTATAGCGAACGCAAATCGGCATCATCCTCTGGGCGTATGTATCATACAACCGTTTAAGCGCCAGACGGTCTCCGCTTATGCAGGCACCGACCAGCTGCTTCTCCTCAGCTGTACATCCATTGGACGTTTCGGACATTATAGACAGATTTTTATTAAAAACGTTACAACAAAAAGCTGAATTCTTAGAGCCTGTTTTGACTTTATTTATTCCATTGACAAATTATTCAGACCAATCATATTAACAGGTTCTTTCTCGCAAAGGTATAGAAAAATGTCTATTTTTGCTTCGCATTTATTAGAAGCTGTTTAAATTTGTTTCGAGTTTTTTTGAGAACGGTTTTTGAGAACGGTTTTGTCTATCGTTTTGCGTAAAATAGCGGGCTATTTAAGCAAAAGGATGGGCGAAACAGGCCAAAAAGAGACTCAAAAAAACCGAAAACACCATAAATAAATTATTGTTGTAAGAAATTTAAACAGCTTCTTAAACAGCTTCTTAAAATTGATGGGAACGATAAAATGGATATTCGGAGTGCTGGGCTGGGCCTATGCCGGACCTATCGGAGCACTTATCGGTTTCCTTGGCGGGAAACTGCTTGAATCCTCTGTGTCAGTATTTTCCAACGCGCCATCGAACGATGGGCAAAGCACCGGAAGAACTCGTCCGACGACATACAACGGAGATTTCGGAGTCTGTCTGCTTATCCTTTCGGCGGCGGTGATGAAATCCGACAAGGAAGTCAAAAAATCCGAACTGAATTATGTCAAAGAAGTCTTCAAGAATCAGTTCGGACAAGAAAAAGCCGCCCAATATATACTGATGTTCAGAGAATTGCTGAATAAGGACTTCAATCTTCAGGAAGTATGCATCCAAATCCGCAATTCAATGGACCATGCTTCAAGGCTGCAATTGGTCCACTATCTGTTCAGTCTCGCCCAAAGCGACGGAGAGATCGCCGCCTGCGAAATCGACACCATTCTCTGTATTTCACGTTGGATGGCCATCTCCACCGCCGATTACGAGTCCATCAAAGCGATGTTCATCAAAAATACGGAAAGCGCCTATCAGATTCTCGAAATCAGTCCGGACGCCACCGAAGATGAAATCAAGAAGGCGTATAAAAAAATGGCTATGAAGTATCATCCCGACCGCGTCAGTCATCTTGGAGAAGAAGTCCAAAAGCAGGCCAACGAAAAGTTCAAAGAGGTCAACAATGCATACGAATCCATCAAAAAAGAACGCGGTTTCAACTAAGAAGCTGTTTTTTGGAAGCCGTCCAAACTGTTAAATTTCCATAATATCAAAGAGGCAGATTAAACGAATCCGACGCAACCCATTCTAAATCTCGTTTTTACAAATAAGTCTCACTTCCTAATGAAAATGCATTATGAAAACTTTTAAAATGATTGTTTTGGCTGCCGCCGTTATGTGTTCGGTAGTCACTATGGCACAAGACAGACCTCAAAGAGGTCAGGGTTTTGGACAGATGACGGTTAAGAGCCGTGCCGAAAGAGAAACCGCTCAGATTCACGGTGCTGTTGAACTCAGCGATGCCCAAATCGCATCCATCTTCGCCATCAACTACAAGTATGCCGCTCAGGATTCCGTCCGTATGGCTGAAATGCGTGCCAACCGCCAACAGGGACAGCAGCCCCAGCAATTCGACCGCGAGGCTTGGATGAAGCAGCGTCAGGAGACCCAAGATGCCAAGACCGCTGAGATCAAAGCCGTCCTGACTGATGAGCAGAAAGCCAAATATGACGCTATGATGCAGCAGATGCAGGAACGTATGCGTCAGGGTTTCCAGGGCCAGGGTCAAGGCCGTCCGCAAGGTCAGGGCCGTCCTCAAGGTGACTGGGGAAACAGACAGAACTAACAGTTTTCTGATTACTTTATTCGAGGATCGTCAGAAATGACGGTCCTCGTTTTTTTTGGTCAGGTTTGGGCTTTTTGCCAACTTGATATATTTTTGTGGGAAATATGAGATATTTCTGATACAATCTTCGATATGACCATTCTGAATTACATTACATGGACTGTCTCTCCCGAAATTTTCAGCATATTCGGGAAAGAAATCCGCTGGTACGGACTGTTTTTCGCTATTGCCTTCCTTCTCGGACTCATCATCACGGGAAAAATGTTCAAAGACGAAAAAGTCCCCGAAGCATGGACCGACAAATTGTTTGTTTATGTCATCATCGCCACGGCTGTCGGTGCGAGACTGGGGCATGTGTTTTTTTATGCCTGGGACTATTATTCCCAACATCCCAACGAGATAATAAAAATATGGGAGGGCGGTCTGGCCAGCCACGGAGGCGCCGTCGGTATCATCATCGCTATCTGGATATACAGTAAATGCGTGACTAAGAGAGCCATGTGCTGGACTTTTGACCGTCTGGTGGTATGTGTGGCCTTAGCCGGAATGTTCATCCGCCTCGGCAACCTGATGAATCACGAAATTTACGGCGTGGCGACAACTTTGCCTTGGGGCTTTCGGTTCATCACCAACTTATACGCGGTCAAACATCTCGGTGCGGAACCTGTTTTCTCCGATCCCTCACATCCCACGCAGATTTATGAGGCATTGTGCTATCTGATTTCTTTCATCATTTTATACCGCCTCTATTGGAAAACGGATGCCAAACATCATGAAGGACTGATTTTCGGATTATTCCTAATCATGATATTCTTTTCGCGTTTCCTGATAGAGTTTATCAAAAACGATCAGGAAGCATTCGAGGCCAATATGACACTTAATATGGGCCAATGGCTCAGCGTTCCGTTTGTCTTGCTCGGTATATTCCTGATTGTCAGGTCTTTCAAACGTCAGAAAGTATATTATGACATTCCCGGAAGCAAACCCTCAAAGCCGCAACACACAAGAACGGAGGCCGATTTCAATTCGAATGTGAAGTCATCCAAAAACAATTAGGAAGCCATGAACAGACTTACGGCCATAGGTATTTCGGTATTGCTTTTTCTCAGCGCCTGCACGGAAAAGAGATATCGTGTCCATCCCCTGCCGGAGCCTGTTGACATATCCATTGAACGCTACGACAAGCAGTTGTTCGAGGAGGGAGAGATAACCGACACGGCCTTCCTGCCATTGTACGTGGAGAACATTCTTGAAATCGGTCTGTTGAATGACCCGCAGACGCTTTCGTATTTGGAAAGATTCCGGGAAGATTCTGATTTGATTCACATATACGAAGATGTCCTGATCCGCTTCACTCCCAAGGACATCAAGAGTCTTTCCAAAAAACTGACCGCTGCTTTCAAACGGCTATGCTGGTACGTCCCCCATATGCCGATACCTCAAATAGGCCTTCACATCTCCGGTTTCGGCCAATCCATTGTTTCCGCCCCGGAGATTCTTTCTGCCAGCATCGAAAAATTTCTCGGACCGGACTATCCTCCATACGAAGAGCTGTTTTATGAGTATCAGACCATCCGGATGGATAGCAAGCGTCTGACCGCTGATTTTATGAATGGATGGATACGTTCCGAATTCAATGTGGAAGAGATGGCCGAAAGAGGCAGAATGATTGATTTCCTGATATATGAAGGGAAAGTGCTGTTTTTGCTCGAGAAAGTACTGCCGAAAGAACCGTTTGAATATCTGACGGGATGGAGCCATGAACAAAAAGAATGGTGTCAGGCCAACGAAGCCAATATGTGGCAACGCATCAATGAATTTGAGCAATTGCACATGCACGACGATCTGATTGTTCTGAAATACTTTGGCGAAGCTCCCTCAACGGCTTACTTTCCAGAAGAATCTCCAGGAAGAGCCGCCATTCAGGTGGGATATGGAATCGTCAAAGCCTATATGGAACGCCATCCGAAAGCCACCCTGATGGATATGATGATGGAAACGGATGCCGATAAAATCCTGAAAGAATCGCTTTATCGGCCGGAATAAAGCACTGTCATCTCACAACGACGGCAATCGAAGCCAAGTTGGAGCTTTTCCCCATTATAACTCAAGAATAAAGGTTCCTCCAAACGGCGAACCCCCTTTTGACGTGGACAGGCATTCAAGGCATAACGGATACAATGTTTGCAACGCATCAATTCCAAAGCCCCATCGGAGATGAGTCCGCTCAGGTCGGGCCGGGACGTTGCCGCAGGCGGGGAAAGGCTCTCCAAGGCAGGTTCTATCTGCCCGACCCCATGCTGACGATAGAAAGAAACTGCTTCCGAATTGAGGACATTCCCCAAATAGGATAATGATTTTTCGGGGAAAGGATGGTCCGAAGGGCGCATCACCATTTCCTGTTTCGGATATTGAATATGTCTTGTTCTGATGAAAGCCTCAAACAGACGGTTGCGCTGCAAAGTCCATTGGGAAAGGGGAATAAAATAATCTCCCGACCACTCAAGCTGACAGGCTACCACTTGGAACTCAGGCATGGGCAATTTGGAAAGAAGCTGTTCAACCACCTGATTCTGAGGTTTTAGAGCCAGCGTTTTCTCACATTCAAAAGAGATGGCCGAACGATGACCTTCCTGATCACTCATTTGAAGAGCGAAACCCCATGACAATTCCCAACATTTGACTTCGACAGAGATAACACGCAGAGAGGTGTTTTTGGCCATGGATTGCTCAAAGTCTTTGTCATAAGTACGGAAAAGCCGGATGCCGGTACGGAGTTTCAACTTCGGATCGGCCGGATATACACGGTTATCCTCCACCCGGTTGACCCTGAAGCCATCAAACTGCCCGTTTTCATCGAAAAAGCTCAAACCGTCACCATTATGCAAAGAGGTTCCTCCTAAAAAAACAAAATGTTGCAACTTTTGCGCCCGGACAAAACCCACTTGTTCACCCATTGACTTAGGTGTGTCGGGGTTATGGACTATTTCTTTGCGTCCATGCAGGAAATACGATGTGAAAGAACGATTGAACGATTTCTCCAAAGCCGGCTCGAAACGCAAAGATTCCCTTCCGGATGAACTTCGCGACCAGTTGGGATGCGTTTCCATCAAAGAGTCCAACTGCTTTCTATACCAGGCTGTCACATTTTTGCAATAGGACACATCCTTGAGCCGACCTTCAATTTTGAAAGAAGTCACACCCGCCTCTATCATCTGCTCCAATTCCTCTTTGGAACGAGAAAGATCTTTTAAAGACAAAAGATATTTATGTCGTGCCAGGACTGCACCTTTGCTGTCAATAAGGTCATACGGCAGGCGGCAGTACTGAGCACAGACGCCACGGTTGGCACTTCGTCCGGACAAGGCATAACTCAAATAACACTGGCCGCTGTAGCTGACACACAAAGCCCCGTGGACAAAAGCCTCCAAACGGATATCGGTATTGTCGGAAATCTCACGGATTTGTTTCAAAGACAACTCTCTGGCAAGAACTGCCTGACGGAAACCGCATTGTTCAATAAACTTAAGTTTTTCCGGAGTGCGGTTGTCCATCTGAGTACTGGCATGAAGCGGTATCGGAGGAAGATTCAATCGGGTAATCGCAAAATCCTGAACGATAAGAGCGTCCACTCCTATCCGCCAGAGATCCCAAATCAATTGACTGACTTCCTGGAGTTCCGAATCATACAGAATCGTATTGACGGTCACATAAATCCGCACATAATACGTATGGGCGAATTGTACCAGTTCGGCCAACTCATCAATAGAGTTACCGGCAGAAGCCCGGGCTCCGAAACGGGGAGCACCGATATAAACCGCATCGGCCCCATGCAATATCGCCTGACGCGCGCACTCGACATTTTTTGCCGGCGCCAATAATTCTATGACCTTCTTATCGCTCCGCATCAACGGATTGTGGTAATATCGTAAGGAGTCTCCTGATATACATAGTAGTTGAGCCAATTGGTAAACAGGAGATTGGCATGAGCCCGCCAACGGACAAGAGGCTTTTGGGAAGAATCATCGTTAGGATAATAATTACAGGGAGGAACTACCTTCAAGCCTTTTTTGAGATCCCTGACATATTCATTATGGAGCGTATCAGGAGCATATTCCGAATGCCCAGTGATAAAGATTTCACGTCCATGGCGGGCCATCACCATATAAACGCCTGCCTCGTCCGATTCACTGAGCAGCGTCAGCTCAGGACAAGCCTCAATATCTTCTTTGTGAAGAGTGGTGTACCGGCTGTGAGGCACAAAAAACTCATCATCAAAACCTCTGAATATAGGGCTTTTTGAATCTAAAACACGATGCTTGTATATGCCCGACAATTTCGCAGGAAGCGGATATTTGGGAATGCCATAATGATAGAAAAGTCCCGCTTGTGCCGCCCAACAAATGTAAAGTGTCGATGTGACATGTTCTTTGGCCCATGAGAATATCGTCTTCATTTCGTTCCAATAGGCCACCTCCTCATAATCCATCTGCTCAATAGGAGCGCCGGTGATAATCATTCCGTCATAATTGCTCTGGCTAATCATATCAAAGTCTTTATAAAAGGCTTTCATATGCTCAACCGGAGTATTCTTGGAGGTATGACTTTTTATTTTCATGAAATCTATCTCCAACTGCAAAGGAGAATTCGACAGCAATCGGATCAAATCTGTTTCTGTCGTGATTTTTAACGGCATAAGATTAAGAATCACGATTTTAAGAGGACGGATATCCTGATTGGATGCCCGGCAGTCATCCATCACAAAAATATTCTCATTTTTGAGAAGTTCGATGGCAGGCAGATGATGAGGTAGATTAAGAGGCATTTTTCTCTATTTTCCGCAAAAATAACTCAAATGAGACGTAAAAACAATCCGATACAGGTTCTAAATTACCGGACAGGAGCAAACAGCAACGCAGGACGAGTCTCTGCCGACATCCCGCTTCCGATAAAAAAGCCGGGATGAGGAGGTTGATTGTAAGCGATATTCTGCCAGCAAATGGCAAGCCGGTATTGAGGATCGTGCATCAAAGTCACTCTTCGCGATTCGGCCGGTATCGTCGTAGTATAAATGCGCAGTTCCCGGCTGTCAGGAGTACGGAAAATTATTTCCTCACGCCAATCGCCGAGAATATCACCGCTCAGGCAAGGATTCGATTTTGAGCCATTGTTTGAGACAACACCTTCTGCCCGGAACAATTCCACGGTTGTTTTGTTCTGCCAATCCCATTTGGAAACGGAGGTCTGGTCCAATAATTCGCGCAAAGGATCGGCATCCCACCAAACCGCAAAATTCACCGAATTCGGAGTTTCCGGATAAATACTTTCGCCTGTGTCACTCCGTCGGGTTCCTCCGGGAGCGCCCCAACATTCAACACCCGGATAATTCGGATCAATATCGGCGGCCATTCCTCTTCCAACATCCACACCCAAATTGTTGCTCCAGATAATCTCTCCTGTTTTTCCGTCAAACAAAGCCGAACCGGGAGTTTGGAACTTAACGGTGGATTCTTCATTCTCATGAACGCCAAAGACTTCCAAACCGGGCCTGGAAGGAATTAAATCTCCCGCGTGCAAGGCGTCACCATGACGGAGCCCCGTGGAAAACAGACCCTTTCCGTCATGATCCACCGTCATGGCACCAATGCAGACTTCATCATAGCCGTCAGAATCAAAATCAGCGACGGTCACCGAATGGTTACCTTGGCCAGAATAAGGATTGGAGGCATTTTCCGAATCAAAAGTCCATCGATGCGTCAATTTGCCGTCTCGGAAATCCCATGCCGCCAATACACTTCGGCCATACCATCCGCGCACCATGACAAGACTGGGCAAATGGCCATCCAAATAAGCGACGCAAGCCGACATACGGTCAGCTCTGCCACCGGTATTATCGTTGCCGCCATTGCCACCTACACCGCCCCAGCCGTCCAAAGGATAGCGCGATGGAATATATTCTTGCGTATCCAGTGCCTTTCCAGTCGCACCTTCAAAAACCGTCAGATATTCGGGGCCTTCCACAATTTTTCCATAAGTAGGCGACTTCGGATCGTGCGTGCGCCAATCTGCCGAAGAATCTCCGATAATCTGACCGGTACCGTCTATCGTACCATCCGCTGTTTTGAAGGCCACCTCCGCCTTTCCATCTCCATCAAGATCATAGACAAGGAACTGATTATAGGCCGCACCAGAACGTATATTGATTCCACAATCTATTCTCCACATGAATGTTCCATCCATTTCATACGCATCGTACAGCGTCACACCGGTGAAACCTGTCCGAGGAGGAAGCGATGAATTTGAAGGCAGCCACTTTACGATGATTTCATAAGACCCGTCGCCATCCAAATCGCCCACACTGCAGTCGTTGGCCGAAAAAGAATATTTCTGACCATTCACGTCTCTATCCTCCGGGACTTGCAAAGGAATAGACAGATACGGCTTCCATGCGCCGCCACTCTTCATCTGGAAACAAGCACCGGATTCACAACGGTAATCCGCCGGATATGATTTCCTGCATTTCCGCCCGGAAGGCACTATCATCCAACTGTTTTCCTTTTGTAAATCGGCTGTTCTGTCCATAAAATCCGTAGTTTGCGACAGCGGACAATCGGTGAGACGGATATAGCGGCCACCCTCCGTAGACCGGAAAACATGGAAAGATACATTATCCGGGTCTGTGGCAAGAAGACGCCAGCTGATATACAAACCTTGCTCTGATGGAATAGCGACTGTTCCACGGTCAAGTCTCTCCATGACTCTTTGTGCATGGACAGACACACACGCCAGAAGACAAAAGACTGTCAACAGACAAAAAGTTCTCTTCATATAGAAAAATGTGTATAGCATTGAATCGGTTTTACACTCAAAGCAAAATTATAAAAAAGTCCGGAGACATTCTTCAATGAGTGTCTCCGGAAGACAATTGTTTTGAAATGGATCGAAACCCTCTCAATATAAATTATTTAAACAAGCCTTGACGGTATTTCAATTTGCCTAAACGGGCAGTAGCCTTTATGTCAACACGTTGGTAAATGAAAGACAGGCCAAGAACAGGCTGTTTTGAATGTACCTCATATTGGGGATACAGAACAACATCATAACCGGGATTAGCCTCCATCAGAGCATAGAGAGCATAATTACAGTCTGAATTAAGCGCTAGATTACCCAATACAGGTATAAACATAGGGCTGTTGAACATAGCTGATGTACCTTCTTTGCTGACGCCGAACAATCTTTTCCAATCAATACCAAGCACACGAACCACAGTTGCTTCACCCGAAACAGCTTCAGAAAGGTCCAAATCATCTGCCGTAAGGTTCAAGCGGGCATTCGGCTCACGCATGGCATGATAATAGGTGTTGCAACTTGAGAATGAAAACAACACCATAGCAGACAAAACTGCAAGCAATAACTTCTTTTTCATAATATAAAGCGTTTAGAAACTCGTTAATAATCCGTCCAGATTCTAAGAAACAAAAATAACCATAATTATCGTTATTCGGACTTCGAAGCCGTATAAATTTCAAGATGGCAGATGCCAGACACCCGGAGCGGGACGGGCGGCGGGGTGGGGTGAGAAAAACGGAGCCCCCCGGAACTGACTTCCGGAGGGCTCTCCAAAGACGGCGGCTACCTACTCTCCCACTTGCGCAGTACCATCGGCGTTATCGGGCTTAACTTCTCTGTTCGGGATGGGAAGAGGTGGATCCCCGATGCTA
>JAZRWU010000236.1:0-3192 GCA_045599885.1 Bacteroidales bacterium
TCTCCTGGATTTGTTCCATTTGTACACTTTGCCATCCGTTTCCAACGGAGCCGGAGAGGATTTGAACGCAGTTCCGGCCGCCGGTCTGCACAGTATTACCACCCGTATCGGTGTCCATTTCAATACCGGCGGAATTTTAGGTGCCCAACGCAGTTATGGCAGAATCGAAGGTGACTTCTGTGGCGGTACCGATTGTGTCTTTTTCAGGGTACGTCATGCTTATGCCCAATTGTATTGGGAACACAGCAATTTGCTGATAGGGCAGAGCTGGCATCCTCTCTTTACGGAAAGCGTGATGCCTAATGTCCTGTCCATCAATACCGGTGCGCCTTTCCAGCCCTTCAGTCAGAGTCCTCAGATCCGTTACACCTATCAGCTGTCAAGTTCCTTGAATCTCCTGATGGCCATGGTGGGCCAAACGGCTGCCAGAAGTACGGGTGTCAATGGAAAAAGTATTGAATATCAGCGTAATGCATTGATTCCGGATATGTTCTTGTCGATGGAATACAAAGCAGATGCTTGGGTGGCCGGTTTGGGTGCCGACTGTAAGGCTCTCCGTCCTGAACTTTACCTTACGGATTTGACGGGTGTCAAGAGCTACAACAAAAATCTGATGTGGAATACGGCTGCCACGGCCTATATGGGCTACGACAAAGATCTGTTCTCGTTCAAAGCCAAGGCTGTCTATGGCCAGAATCTTACCGAGCACAATATGATAGGCGGTTATGCGATTGTCAACACCTTGGATAAGGACAAACGCTATGTCCCGTTCAACACTTTGTCGGCTTTTGCCAATGTGAATTATGGTAAGTTGCACAAGGTCAGCTTGTTCCTTGGATATTACAACAACCTGGGCTCGGACGGTTCCTTGGAAGGCGGTCCGTTCGAATACTATGGTAGCGGATACCACAACGGTTTGGTGATTAAGAATCTGTTAGCTCAGTCTTTGACTTATACCTATAATCCTTCCAACTGGAGTTTCGGAATTGAACTTCAGCACGACAACGGCACCTGGGGCTCGATTGTCCCATCCGAGAATGGCGCTCAAGCCAAAATCGGAAATCTGAATCCTGCGGTGAATGGCTGGCGTGTCGATATGGCTGTGCTGTATATGTTCTGAGATATCCATCCTAAGATTCCTATATTTCCGGCCTGGATGTCAGAGTAGATGTCCAGGCCGGATTTTCTTATGTCATATTTTCTATTCAACATAATGCCGATTATGGGACAAAAGTGTTTTTCTTCGCATTATTTGAGAATACCGGCCAATCCCGAAAAATCAAATTCAAAACAGGCTCTGAGAGGATAAAAGAAAGGCTCCATAAAGAATTTCTTTACGGAGCCTTTGAACATCCGTCTGAAAAATGACGGATGATTCTTTATGACTGAATACGTCGGAAATTATTTTGCCTTCATCAGTTTATCCATTTCTTCGTATTTCTGTTCGTAACCTTTGCCGAGGTTGTAATATATACCACGAAGTGCTACAATATAATCGCGTTCTTCAGGATTCAGCGCATGGGCTTTTTCCATATAAGGCAGCGGTTTCAGGAAGACGTCTTTCATCTTGGCTTTTTCGGCACGGTAGATTTTGTCGTTATGGATGGCGTTGACGCGATCAAGTTCCTCAACGGCATGGTTGTAATACAGACGGCCAACATTGCCTTGAGCATCCGCATTTTCCGGATCCATGGCAATGGCTTTGAGGAAATATTCCTCGGCGGCGACCGCATCACCTTCGTGTTCCAGAATCTGTCCCTTGAGATTCAGGAAGACAGACGATTCGTCACCGTTTTTCATAGCGGTGTCAATCCAGTCCAGAGCCGATTTCAGATCGTTCTTGCTCAGGTATTCGTTGATGAGGCTGCGGGCGTAATAAGGATTCTCCGGGTATTTCTCAGCACCTATCTTGTAGAGTTCCATCAACTTGACGCTGTCTTTCAGACGGCCGGTCTCGTAGATGCAGAACTGGAACATTTCCTGAAGGTCGGAATATTCCTCATTCTCCCAAAGCTCTGTGAAATATTTGAGAGCCGTTTGGGAATCCTCGTTCTGTGAGGCGGAGGCACCGATGTAATACTTGATTTCCTTTCTCATCGTGTCGGCTTTGAGGGCTTCCAGCTTCTCGGCTTCCCAATAATTCTGGTTGGGATAATCAAGATAATATTCGAAATACTTGATGGCTTCGGGATAATTGGGCTGTTTGAAATAATAGGCACCGGCATTGATGAAACCGTTCTGCATAGCTCCCGAATATTCGGCTATCTGTTTGCGGAACTTGTTGGGTACCTTGCCTTTGGCATTAGGTGTCTGATCAAGTCTGTCGGCCTCTTTGAAGCAATCGAAAGCCTTGGCAAGCGATTTGGCCATCAGGTCGGAATTGGATTTCTCACCCTTCCATTCCTTACCTTGTTCCTGATCGAAGATTTTGTAATAGATTTTGCCGGCGGTAAACCAGGTGTCGGCCAGACCAGAGGTCGTGGAATCCAGCAGCGCAGGAGCGATAAACTGTTCAGCACCCACATAGTCAGGGGTCTCAGCATTGAGTTTGGCTTTGGCTTTCTGAACGTTTTTCTTTTGAGCGCACACATCGCCGCTGCTCAGAACGAGGCCGAGCGTCAAGGCGAAAATAAATACGGTCTTTTTCATATTCAGTTAATTAAAGGGTTTGTAAAATCTCATTCGTTATTTTCCGTTGGGTCAGCGGGATTTTCATTCATCTCAGACGGTTCTTTCTCTGAATCCGCTACATCTTCCTCTTTTTCCGTATCCACCTTGCAGACGGAAGCGATGATGTCGTTGCGTTTTTCGAGATTGATGAGGCGTACTCCCTGTGTGGCACGGCCCATGACGCGAAGTTCGGCCAAAGGCAGGCGGATGGCGATACCCGACTTGTTGATGATCATCAGATCATTGTCGTCATCAACGTTCTGAATGCTGACCAGCTTGCCGGTTTTCTCCGTGATTTGCAGTGTCTTGACACCCTTGCCGCCTCGGTTGGTGACACGGTAGTCCTCGATGTCGGAACGCTTGCCGTAACCGTTTTCGGATACTACGAGAATAGTTTCCGTCTGCTGTTCGTCCGAACTCAGGGCAATCATGCCGATAAGTTCGTCTTCAGGATCATCCTCATCGAGCTGCATGCCGCGGACACCGGTCGAGACACGGCCCATCGAACGGACTTTCTCCTCG
>JAZRWU010000237.1:0-7200 GCA_045599885.1 Bacteroidales bacterium
GGACACCTATCTGCGTAACCACCGCTACTGCAACCGGGTGAACTACGTTGATGTCTGCCATTTTGCGGACTACCACATTATCTCCGCACCCGACCGCCGAAACGACTACGGCAGACAGCATCCCGAGCGTGATTTTGTCACACGCACCGCTTCCCTGCCTGCAGTCAGATCGACAGAGTCCAATGCGACTGTCAATGCCCGCAACATCCGTGAGGCCTACGATGCCGGCAATGTCCGGACCTCCACTCCCACCACAAGAAGTGCAGCTTCCACGGCGAATGCCCGGGCCAACTCATCCACCAAGACGGGCACGACGGTCCGCTCCGCTTCCACCTCAACGTCATCCACACCGAGGACGGTCACCGCGACCAACAGCACGACCGGCAGCAGAAGCACCTCTACGGCTACCGTCACAAGCGGTTCTTCGCCAAGAACGGTCACCGCGACAGGCAACACGTCATCGTCCGCCAGCCGAAGCGCAGCTACCACGACGGCCACCTCTTCTACGCCCCGCTCTGTATCCACCACGGTGAAGAGCAACGTCCGGACCTCCGGTTCATCGACCACCAGCATTCGGACAACCTCGCCCTCGGGCAAAGAGACGACCACGAACCGTACAAGTTCCACCTCGACCCGCAGCGCTTCTCCGACATCCACGGGCACCAGAAGCACCACGGTATCTTCCTCTTCCAACCGAAGCAGCAGCACGACGGCCACGCCGCGCAACTCATCTTCGGGCACCACTTCCGCCAGAGGCACCGCCACAACGACCACGGGCCGCAGATAACAGATATTGACATACACGACCGCCCCCTTGCTGCAAGCAGCAAGGGGGCGGTTTTATTTCAGCATCGCGGAATTATCCGCATTCCACCGTCACTTACCCGTGGAATAGCCAGGATTCTGGTATTCGTCCGGATTGGTGATAGAAGGCAGGAATGTGCTGGTATCGAAGGGACGAAGTACGAAATTGGCATCGAAATACTGAGCCAGAGAAGGATTGGTTTCCTGAAGATAGCTGGCATCCTTGAACATTCCGGTACGGGCCAAATCGTAATAACGCTGATATTCACCGCAAAGCTCACGACCTCTCTCATCGAGGATGGTACGGATGGAGGCGGCACCGGTCAAAGCCTTGGCACCGGCACGGCCACGTACCTTATTGATGTATGCCATAGCATCGCCTTGCCCCGTCTGAAGAGCAGCCTCGGCAGCGATCAGATAGATTTCCGACATACGGATGATCAACATGGCGGCGTTGTTACCGAAACGGAGTTTGGAAGCATTTGACTCAAAGAAATTGGTCGTATTGTACTTCGTCAAAGACGGATAGAAATACGAGAAGCGGTTCTCCGTCTTTCCGTCTGCCGAATAACCCTCTGAAGGATTGGCATAGGCATAAGTAAGCGGAATGGTTTTGCCGGCATTGTCGTAGACATCGGCATAATCCACGATAAGATGTTTGCTGGTATGCTTGACTGCCTTCTTTTCAGCATAGTCGGCATCCTGAGGCATAATGAACTCAATGGCGGGCTCACCGACGGCAATCACCTGATCGGTCACGGCACTGACTTCCTTGTCAAACATCCTGGCATAATCGGCCGTCCATTTGAATTCGACGTTGGCAGCCCAATCGTTTTGGAAAATCTGGTAGAAACGGGGATCCAAAGAGCCGTCTTCGTTGACAAACAAGCTGATCAGATGCTGAGTCGGCATGAAAACACCATCGGCCGAACCTTCCCAAGTCACATACGAATACTGGTTGTTTTCGCGGGCGGGGAAATTGGTGGTCTGGCAACGGAATTGAGTGTGTTCCATATTCAGGACATAAGCACCGTTGCTCGATCCGTTGTATGCCGAAGAACTGAAATAGGCATGTTTCCAAAGAGCTTCCTTGTTGTTGAGATTGTTCTTTTCAGCAAAGACGTCGGCGAAGTTGGAATACATATAAGTATTGTACTTCTTTCCACCGCTTTCGCAGTCGGCAATGAGATCTTTGGCTACCTCAAGAGCCTTGGCGTAATAATCCTTGTTGTCGGTCCAACGGTTGGCCTGCAGATATGCACGGGCCAGCAGACCCAGGGCAGACTTCTTGGTAGGACGGGTGATGTAGGAATCGTCACCGACCGGCAGCCATTCAGCCGCATAGAGAAGGTCGGGAATGATAATCTTGTCATAGACCTCTATCGGCTCCATCTTGGAAGGAGAATAAGCACTGGCGTCGATTTTGTCATCCTTCTCTGTCACCACTGTAATGGCTCCGAACTGCTCCACGCCATGATAATAATAGAGAGCACGCATGAAACGGGCTTCTGCGGCCTTCATATTGCGTTCTTCTTCCGTGTTATAAGGAGGAATGTCGATATAACGCAGCACCGTGTTGCAGGAGCCGATACCGTCATACAATGAATATTGGAAGTTCAAAGTGTAGGTGGTGTTGGGCGAACCTCCGGCAAAGAACCAGAAATACTGAGGATTGCTTTCCTTACGATTGCGCGGAGTAGTCCAAAGGTCGGTCTCAGCTTCCGTAACAGCCATAAAGTTGATTTTGTTGGTATTTCCGTAGAAACTTCTTTCCAGTCCGAAGTAAATCTGATTGACCAAGGTCTGGAAACCGCTCTTGGTATGGCTCATATTCTCGAAGGTGTAACCTCCCGGGTTATTCTCATCGAGCGAGCAAGCGTTGAAGCCGAAGCAGAAAGCGACAGCCGCCAACGAGGAAGCAGCATATTTAATGATATTTTTCATAATTGTATCTCCTTTACGTTAAAAAGTCAGGTTAAGACCAACGACCCATTGTCTGTAAAGCGGGTATCTCGATGAGGACGATTCAGGATCGACGCCATTGAGCTGATAAGCTTTTGTCCAGACGGCGGGATTGTAAGCCGTTCCATAAACGCGCAACCGCTCGATAAGGGCCTTCTTGGTCCATTGGCGCGGAAGGGTGTAACCCAAAGTGATGTTCTTGATCTTGATGAAGTCACCCGAAAGGACGTTGCAGGCGCTACCGCCAGGATTGTAGGAAAGACCTGGAGCATAGTAATAAGCATCCGTATTGTCTTTCGTCCAATAATCCACACCGGTCGGTTGGTTGCCTGTCACGGAAGAAGTTCCACTATAGTAGCTGTAGTTGACCAGATGACCGAAACGGCCCATCATATAAATGCTCAAATCCAGATTCTTATAGGTGAAGCTGTTGTTCATACCGGCCAGGAATTTAGGCGAATAGGTTCCGAGTACCTGATAGTCGTTCTCTGAATATTTGTGGACACCGGGAGCTTCGGGATCGTCCGAATCCAATACCAGGGTTTCCACTTTGACAGCACCGGGTTCGCAACCGTATTTCTCTGCCTCAGCCGCTTCGTCAGATTGCCAGATTCCGGCATATTTATATCCATAAACGGATTTGATGGATTCACCTTCGAAGAACCAACCCAGATTGTTGTCCTTGAAATCTCCACCGGGCAACTCGACAATCTTGTCCAGTTGATGCGTGAAATTGAAGGAGGTGGTCCAAGTGAAATCCTTGCGGCGTATATTGCGTGAGTTCAGGGTGATTTCGACACCTTGGTTCATCGTCTTTCCCAGGTTCTGCCAGCTTTGCAGCGTCCAGCCCCAACCGGTGACCGCCGTGGTCACAGGCATGGCACGGGCATAAAGCAAACCGTTGGTGTTGACCTTGTACGATTCGATGCTACCGTCAAGACGGCCATCCCAGAGGGAGAAGTCGATACCGACGTTCCAACTGTACGATTTTTCCCAACCGATACCGGCATTACCGAAAGTAGCTGTATATTGAGTCATACCACCGGCGGCCGGCGAGTTCGGACCATCCACGGAGATGTTGGCAGGATAGGTCACCATACCGGATGCCGTCGCGTAGGCGGTCATACCACCCGAGTTACCGGTGACACCATAACTGACGCGGAGTTTCAAGTTGTCCAACCAATCTTGGGTGTTGTCCATAAAACCTTCGTCACTGATACGCCAAGCCAGGGCGACAGAGGGGAAGACATCCCATTTCTTACCTTCAGACAACCACGACACGCCATCATAACGGACAGAAGCCGATGCGAGATATTTGCCTTTGTAACTGTAATTGGCACGACCGACATACGACATCTGCTGAGTCTGCTTGTAGTTGCCGTCAGCATAGAAAGACTTGCCGTTGCCCATGCGGTAGAACGTCCAGGCATCCATATCCTGTTCTTTTGAACCGGTATAAAGGTCGGAAATCTGACGATAGTTCCAAGAAGTGGCAGCCGTCAGGACCAGGTTGTGGTCTTTGTTGAAAGTCTTGTTGAAAGTCAGGATGTTGTCCCATGTGTAGGCATATTCGTTCTGACCGTAGATTTCAGCATAAGGAGTCACATATCCCACATAGTGAGGAGTCTGTGTGTAGGCCTCGGAACCATAGTAGCGGCCGCGGTTGACATCGGCAAAAGAGCCACCGAGTTGAGACTTGAAAGTCAAGGGCTTCACAGGATTGATCTCCAAATAGGCGGTCGGCTGAAGATAGATAGACTTAGTCTGGTTGGCATATTGATTGGTGCGCCAGTCGGCCAGCGGAGAAATTTGTCCGTTACCTGCATCCTGACCTACATAAAAATAATTCAAGTTGCCGAATTCGTCATAAACATCGCCTAAGGGGAAACGGGAAATGGCACTCTCGAAGACCGGCGTACAGGAATTGTTGAGTCCGAAAGTGCTGTTGGTCATAAAACCGAATTTGGCCCAATCGAAGACCTTCTGTTCGGCATTCAGACGGAAGACCACTTTGTCGGCGTTTTCCAAAGCCATCAGACCTTGATCCTTGGTATATGAGACAGAACTATAGACCTGCGACTTGGCATTGCCCGTCGAGACAGAAAGGCTGTATTTCTGCGAAGTGGCCTTCTTGCCGGCATTGACAGCCTCATCGACCCAATCAATCCATTTACCCGAATTATAGGCATCCAGATAATACTGATTGCCACCGAAAAGAGATGCGATATCGGTGAAGTCGGCTCCGTCGTGGGCATTGCGGTAGGCTTCGTGATAATAATTGAGCCATTCATCGCCCTGCATACCATGGCGGTACATCGGGGTTCCCTTCAATGAGAAATAAGTGTCGAAATTGACGTTGGCCACACCATCTTTACCTTTTTTGGTCGTGATGAGAATGACACCGTTGGCACCGGCCGAACCGTAAATGGCGGTCGAAGCGGCATCCTTCAGCACATCCACGCTCTCAATATCGGCGGGGTTGATCTGGCTGAAATAGTCATTGACGTTCATGATGACGGAATTGTCTGCCACGGGTACTTCAAGGTCGGCGACAATGGTCGATGTCGGCATGACCACACCGTCGATGACGAACAAGGGGTCGTTGTTGCCGTAAATGGAACGGACGCCACGCAGGCTGACACTAGGGTTGCTGTTGATGGCACCGTTGGAAGATGTGATATCCAAACCGGCAATGCGGCCTTGGAGGGCTTCCATCAGGTTGTTGGTAGGAGCAATCGTGATGTCCTTAGGGGCAATCGAGGCGACCGAACCGGTCAGGTCACGACGCTTGACCGAACCGTAACCGATAACGACGGCATCGTTCAAATCAAGACTGGACTCAAGTAACTTGATGTTAAGATTGTTTTGTCCGGCAACGGCCACATCCAGGGTTTCATAACCCAAATACGAGCATTTGAGGACGTCGGTCTGTGCGCTGGGAACATTCAGACTGAAAGCGCCGTTGAGGTCGGTGACGGTACCGACTTTCGCATTGCTTTTCAATACGACATTCACACCCACAAGCGCCTCGCCATCAGAGCCTGTCACTGTTCCTTTAATGACATCGGCCCATGAATAGCAAGTTCCTCCCATCAGGAGAAGAGCCAAGAGGACAATTCTCGAAAGAAAGTTTTGTTTCATAGAGCGTAAATTAAGTTAAAAAAATAATAGAGATACCGTTTTATCAATTCAACTGTATGTCAACAAAAATAAAGAGCTTTTTTTAATATTCTCCATAATCATCAAAATAAAATTAAAAAAACAGAGCGCCTCCATACAGAAAGCACTCTGTTATCATATCATCAGAAATAAAGGAAGAAAATCACAGCCTGCGTCCGGCACGACGGCGGATATCCTCCGAGACCATAGGACCATTGTTTTCCCAGACGTTCCCGGGGCCGTTGGCATTCTGCAGGAACTTTTCTTCGGGGCACCAATTGTCGTGGACATGAATATAGGAGGAACCCTCATCGGTGTAGAGATAGAACCAATGATGGGGATCGTGCACATAGAAAGGATGATAGATGCTGTCGACCACATTTTCATAGATATCGGTCCCGGGTTGGGCGGACAGGGTGTAAATACCGCCCACATCGTACATGTGACGGGCGTAACGGTGGATATAATTGCGACGGACCACATTGTCTCTCATACAGTTGGGTTTTCTTTGCCAGCCCCAGCCGAGACTGATGCCCGTGTAGGACACATCGCGGATTTCATTATGCTCTATGAAAATATTCCTGACGAAGCCCGCCAGAATGCCGACAGCGCCCCAGTCCTCGTTCGCACAATCATCCAACAGGTTGTCACCGATATACAAGTATTGACAATATTCCCGTTCATCGGCGGGATTATACGGAAGATGACTCTCCAGACCTTGAGGAGCGAAACGGCCAGCCTGAATGCCGTTACCGCCGATATCCGTGAAGACGCAATGGGAAATGCTGTCCCGGTCGGTGCTTTCCACATAATCCAAGCCACAGGAAGCCAGATGGGCAAACGTACAGGATGAAAAAGATGTTCTGGATACGCCCCGCATACAGACTGCCGCCGAAGGACGGCCCAACCAGGCATGATTGCCCGGCGAGCCACCGGGACGCAGATCATAGGCTTCCGTCAGATACATTCCAGCCTGCAAGGCCACATGACCTTCGAGACTCGGTCGCATCCAAGTGGTGTATTCGAAATTCAGACCTTCAAACCGGATATCCGTCACCGGATACTCACGGGGTCCTTCCACTTGAACCAATGTCTCCAAAAAGGGAAATACGGCATTCAGCTGAGTCATATCCTCGCCCTCGCGCGGATAATAATACAGCCGATGACGGTCCGTGTCGAGAAACCACTCACCTTCCCTATCCAGAAATTCGATGGCGTTGCTCAGGTAAAAGGGAGATTCCAAGCCCTCCGCCGTCATAGGAGTCGGCCAAGGAT
>JAZRWU010000238.1:0-8331 GCA_045599885.1 Bacteroidales bacterium
TCTGAGCCTCCACGGCGAATTCCATAGGCAACTTGTTCAGAACATCTTTGGCATATCCATTGACTATCAGTCCCACAGCCTCTTCCGTAGAAATACCGCGCTGATTGCAATAGAAAAGCTGCTCTTCGTTGATTTTGGAAGTCGTGGCCTCGTGTTCGACAACAGCGCTTGGATGATGAATGTCTATATACGGAAAGGTATGTGCGCCGCAGGTATCGCCCAGAAGCAGACTGTCGCACTGCGAATGATTCCGTGCGCCGGATGCCTCGGAAGAGACGCGCACCAGGCCCCGGTAACTGTTCTGGCTTTTTCCGGCTGAGATTCCCTTGGAGACAATCGTGCTACGGGTGTTCTTTCCCAAATGAATCATCTTGGTTCCCGTGTCCGCCTGCTGATAATGATTGGTCACAGCCACGGAATAAAACTCGCCTACAGAAGATTCTCCTTTGAGGACACAGGACGGATACTTCCAAGTGATGGCGGAACCCGTCTCCACCTGAGTCCACGAGATTTTGGAGCGTTCTCCACTGCACAGACAACGCTTTGTCACAAAGTTATAGATTCCACCTTTTCCGTTTTATCTCCCGGATACCAGTTCTGGACGGTGGAATATTTGACTTCGGCCCTGTCGTGCACATAAATCTCCACAATGGCGGCATGAAGCTGGGCATTGTCGCGGATAGGAGCCGTACATCCTTCGAGATAACTCACATAACTGTCATCGTCGGCGACAATCAGAGTGCGTTCAAATTGGCCCGTATTCTGTGCGTTGATGCGGAAATAAGTGGATAATTCCATCGGGCAGCGCACTCCTTTCGGGATATAGACAAAAGAACCGTCGCTGAAAACAGCCGAGTTCAAAGCCGCGAAAAAATTGTCCCGATACGGAACCACACTGCCTAAGTATTTCTGAACCAGCTCGGGATAATTCCGGACAGCCTCACTGATAGAACAGAAGATAATACCCAATTCGGACAGTTTTTCCTTATAGGTAGTCTTGACCGAGACACTGTCCATCACCGCATCGACGGCCGCGCCGCTTGCCTGACCCAACAGCTGCTCACGCTCGGCCAAAGGGATTCCCAACTTGTCGAAAGTTTTCACCAAATCGGGATCGACTTCCTTCGGATTGGCCTGATTTCCGGTCTTAGGTGCGGAATAATATATAATATCCTGATAATCAATAGCAGGAATATGCAATTGAGCCCAATCGGGCATGGTCAGTTTCTGCCAATAGCGAAATGACTTCAGACGGAAATCCAACAACCACTCCGGCTCATTCTTTTTGGCCGAAATCGTCCGTATGGTTTCTTCGTTCAGGCCTCGGGCTATGCTGTCAGTTTCAATATCCGTTACAAACCCATATTTGTAATCATCGGTTGTAACTTCCTCAATTATTTTGTGATCAGACTTTCTGCTCATTTCCATTAACCAAACCTCCTTGGCCTTTTTTTTCTTTCATCGGCCATTCGTCAAAACTCAAGGCCGGAAAAAGGGCGGGGGCAAAGTGTAAAACAGGTTCGTACAAGGCCGATTCATCCACTCTTTCCTGCCCGAGGATGCGATGCTTCCCATCGAGCGAATTGAAAATATTGAATGCTATGCTGACAACAAACATCGTGATGCCTATGGACAACAAGCCGCCCAACAGACGATTGAGCCAACCCAACATAATAGCCTTGAACAGTTTTTCTATCATTCTGACAATCAGCGCACAGATTATCCAACAAAGGAAAAACAATATCAGGAAAGCGATAATCTGTATCCATTTGGGATCCTCGCATTTGGGCAACCAACCGGACAATACCGGCATCAGCGCAGGCGAAAAACTACGCGCGACTGATACGCTGCAGAGAATTTCCACTACAACTCCCAAGGACCTGATAATGCCTTTCCAGCAGCCGAAACCGAAGGCAACTGCGGCGATAATCAACAGAATTAAATCAATGGTATTCATTTACAATGTCTGCTTGACTTCGTGCTCCTCGAACGACTCAATATAGTCACCAACTTGAATGTCGTTATAGGAAACCAGGCTGATACCGCATTCAAATCCGACCGTGACTTCCTTGACATCATCTTTGAAACGCTTGAGCGAATCCAATTCTCCGGTATGAATCACAATACCGTCACGGATAACCCGGACTTTGCAGCCCCGCTTGATTTTGCCTTCCTTGACCATACAGCCGGCGACCATACCCACCTTCGAGATATGGAAAGTCTCGCGCACCTCGGCAGAACCGATGATTTCTTCCTTGATGACAGGAGAGAGCATACCTTCCATAGCCGATTTGATTTCCTCAATGGCATCATAAATAATGGAATACAGGCGGATATCCACACCTTCACGCTCAGCAAGACGACGGGCCAGTTGCGAGGGACGTACCTGGAAACCGACAATGATGGCATCCGAAGCCGTGGCCAAAGTCACATCCGATTCAGAAATCTGGCCGACAGCCTTGTGGATGACATTGACCTGGATGCTTTCTGTACTCAACTTGATCAGAGAATCCGACAAAGCCTCCACAGAACCGTCCACATCACCTTTCACAATCAGATTCAGCTCCTTGAAGTTGCCGACTGCGATACGGCGGCCGATTTCAGCCAAAGTCAGGAACTTACCGGTACGGAGACCCTGCTCGCGCTGCAACTGCTCACGCTTGTTGGCAATAGTACGGGCTTCCTGCTCTGTTTCCAACACATTGAAATTATCACCCGCCTGCGGAGCGCCGTTCAATCCGAGAATCAAAGCGGGTTCACCGGGACCGGCCTCATTGATACGCTGTCCACGCTCGTTGAACATGGCTTTGATACGGCCATGAGATGTACCGGCCACCACAATGTCTCCCATTCTGAGAGTTCCGTTCTGCACCAGAACCGTGGCAATATATCCACGACCTTTGTCCAAAGAAGATTCAATGATTGAACCCACAGCACGACGGTTGGGATTTGCCTTCAAATCAAGCATTTCGGCCTCAAGCAATACCTTCTCGAGCAATTCCTTGACATGGATGCCTTTCTTGGCCGAAATATCCTGAGACTGGTATTTGCCACCCCAGTCTTCCACAAGATAATTCATCTCGGCCAATTCTTTCTTGATGCGTTCAGGATCGGCGTTGGGTTTATCTATCTTATTGATGGCAAACACAATAGGTACTCCGGCAATAGAAGCGTGATTGATAGCCTCAATGGTTTGCGGCATCACGTCATCATCGGCCGCCACGATAATAATGGCGATATCCGTGACTTGAGCTCCACGCGCACGCATGGCTGTAAATGCCTCATGACCGGGAGTATCCAGGAACGTGATTTCACGGCCGTCATCCAAAGTCACGCTATAAGCACCGATATGCTGCGTGATACCTCCAGCCTCGCCGGCGATGACATTCGCATTGCGGATATAATCCAACAAGGAAGTCTTACCGTGGTCAACGTGACCCATCACCGTGATAATCGGAGGACGGGGAACCAGATCTTCCTCGCTGTCCTCTTCCTCTTGGATGGCCTGAAGAACTTCGGCACTGACATATTCTGTCGTAAAACCGAACTCATCTGCGACGATATTGGTAGTCTCGGCAACGAGACGCTGGTTGATGGAAACCATCTGTCCCATTTCCATACATTTGGAAATGACTTTGACAACTGGCAAATCCATCATGTTGGCCAAATCGTTGACCGTCACAAACTCGGTAATCTTGATGACTTTCGATTCGGCTGCTTCCTGCTCCTCCATCTGATGAATACGTTGGGAAACCGCTTCGCGTTTTTCCTTACGGTACTTGGTGCCTTTTTTGGGCTTGGCGCTCAGACGGGCCAAAGTCTCCTTTATCTGTTTCGAGACGTCCTCGTCACTGACCTCAGACTTCTGAAGTGATTTCTTGCCGTGTTTTCCGGCATTGCCGGCGCGATGGTCATTCGAGAAAGAGTTCCCTCCGCCGTAATCTCCGGCATCCACACGGACTTTTCCGTCTTTGATGCGGCTGCGTTTTTTCTTGGCCGCATTATCGGAAGAACTGCCGGCAGACGGATTCTCCGAACCGGAATGCTGACTCGCTTCCAGCCGTTTCTTCTTTTCGGCGGCCTCATGCTGACGACGCTCTTCCTGCTCTTTGAGTTTTTCCTGTTTGGTTTTCTTTTTGGGACGGGTGTACTGATTGATAGAATCCAGATCGATGGTCGAAACCACTTTGATGGAAGGGGTGAGTCTTTGTCCGGTCAATGAGAATATCTCATTGGAAGCGGCGCTCTGCTCTACCGCAGGCTTCTGTTCAACCGTCTCACTGACAGTCTCCGGCTGCTCTTCGGGTTCGGAAACGGTTTGGACTTCCTCCGGTTCAGTGACAGATTCGGGGACAGCCTCTTCTTCTTTTACGGTTTCGGCATCCTTTTCCGGAACCTCTTCAACGACAACAGGCTCCTCTTTTTCTATGACCGGTTCCGGTTCAGGCTCCGGTTCAGGCTCAATCTTCACTTCGGGAACCACCTCTTCTTTCTCGGGTATTCTGTTGAGATTGTCCAAATCAATCTTACCCAAGGGACGGAATTGCTGACGTTCAGTGAAAGACTCCACCACTGCCACAGGCTCTTCGGCAACCGCCTCCACTTGAGGTGCGGCTTCTGCTGCGGGAACGGTCTTGGCTTTCTCTCCTCGCGTCGGCATCTCACCTTCACCAAATTCCTCCCAAAGCATTTGGTATGCTTCGTCGGATACTTTCTCATTGGGGTTATTGGCTACTTGTATTCCTTTTTTGTCGAGGAATTCGACCAACATTGCGATTGACACGCCTGGCTTGACTTCTTTTACTATTTTATTTAATCTTACGGCCATATATTCAGAACCTGTTTTTAATTGATTGATGAAAAGAATTATGGATTACTGGTTGTCCTCTTCGAATTCTGCCTTCAGCACACTGAGGACCTCATCCACCGTTGACTCTTCCAGGTCGGCCTTCTCAATCAGGGTCTCACGAGGCAAAGCCAGCACATTGCGGGCGGTATCACATCCGATGGACTTCAATGCATTGATAATCCATTCATCAATTTCATCCTTGAATTCGTCAAGATAAATGTCATCTTCCTCCACATCGTCTGTCTCACGGAAGACATCAATCGTATAACCTGTCAGCATACTGGCAAGACGGATATTCATACCGTTTTTACCGATAGCCATGGATACTTCTTCCGGTTTAAGCCATACCGACGCCTGATTCTCATTTTCGTTGATACGGATAGAAGAAATCTTGGCGGGGCTCAAAGCTCTCTGGATAAACAGATTGATATTCGGTGTATAATTGATGACATCGATATTCTCGTTGCGGAGCTCGCGGACAATGCCATGAATACGGGCACCCTTCACACCGACACAGGCTCCGACCGGATCAATGCGGTCATCGTACGACTCAACGGCAATTTTGGCGCGTTCACCGGGAATGCGGGCGACCTTTTGAATGGTAATCAGACCATCGTGGATTTCGGGCACCTCCAATTCAAACAATCTGCGCAGGAATGCTTCAGAAGTACGTGAAAGGATGATTTTCGGGTTGTTGTTTTTGTTCTCCACGCGCTCGATGACAGCACGGACAGTTTCGCCCTTGCGGTAAAAATCGGAAGGAATCTGCTCCGTCTTCGGCAAAAGCATCTCATTATTCTCGTCATCAAGAAGCAGGATTTCTTTTTTCCAAATCTGATAAACCTCAGCACTTACCAGTTGGCCAATGCGGTCGGAGAAGTTGTTGTACAGATTCTCTTTCTGCAGTTCCAGGATTTTGGAGGCCAGAGTCTGACGCAGGTTCAAGATGGCACGACGTCCGAATTCGCTGAACATAACCCGGTTGGTTATCTCTTCGCCCACTTCGTAGTCTTCATCGATTTTGAGAGCCTCGCTCAAAGCAATCTGGTTCTCCGCATCGGTGAGTTCATCGTCCTCCACAATTTCCTTGTTGTGCCAAATCTCAAAATCACCGTTGTCCGGATTGATGATCACATCGTAATGCTCATCCGTCCCGTACATTTTAGCGATGACACTGCGAAAAGAATCTACGATGACATTGATCATTGTAGAACGGTCGATATTCTTTTCGTCTTTGAATTCTGAAAAAATCTCTTTCAGATTGATACGTTCTTCTACGTTAGCTTTTGCTGCCATATTGTTGTAATAAGATTAAAATTCGAGTTTATACCTGACAGATATTGTCTCACTGTATGGATAGGTCTCATCGACGGGAACCATCTGAGGACGTTTGGCTCCTTCCGGCTTCACTTTACGCATGACACTCACACGGAACGAGTCTTCCTGCACCTCCTCAAGGACACCGACAAAACGCTTTCCGTTCTTAAGAGACACTTCGACATCCTTGCCGATATGTTTGACATATTGCTTCAGGACTTTGAACGGTTGACCGATGCCCGCCGATGACACCTCCAGGGAATAATCCTCGACTTCACGATCGACCGATTCTTCGATATGCCGGCTCAATGCCACGCAGTCATCGATATTGACCGAAGCCTTTTCCGATTCCATCTCAATGGAAACGACATTGTCCGGACTGACTTTGAGATCGACCGGAAAAAAACCGTTTTCAAGCATCCAGGCCTCTGCGATACTTTTTATGTTGTCTTTGTTGATCATAAAATTATCAAATATAAAATCGGAGGAACTTAAAGCCCCTCCGACATCCCGTATCGACCGCAAAAGTACACATTTTCAAGTAATTTGCAAACTAATTGCTGATTTTTTTCTTATCACTGTCAAAATCCGTACTTTTGCAGTTGGTTTATCAGGCTTGTTTTATGCGGTTCAGCTTACACCATTCCATACCTTCCATAAGGTCGTCCGTTTTCCGAATGGCCGTTATATCGGTATGTGCCATTAGCTTGTCCGGCTGCATGGCGGTGTCGCGTGAATTGCGTTACGAAGAATCGCAAAACTTTGATTCTGAGAGGCAAAGACTGCATAATACCGCCGATGAGTATTTGTGCGGACGAATTGTCGGAGGAGAAGAGGGACAGCTTCTATGCCAATATATGCTCACTCTCGCAGAGCGGCTGAGTCCGGTTTTAGGAGAGGATGCGCTGGTGCGCCAATACCAAGAAGGTGTTCTGATGATTATTCCCTCCGATCTCGTTTTTTCGAGTGGAAGGACCGACATCCGCCCGGACTATTATCCTGTGATGGATTCCCTTGCCATCATATTACAATCCTGTCATCGCCATTGTGACTTGTATCTTTTAATCCATACAGACAACAACTGTTCTGACTACGTGGCGCTCTCACTATCGGAACGCCGAGCCAAATCTTTCTTCAAAGAACTGAAAAACAGAGGAATAAAACATCTTCATTATGAAGGGAAAGGATATTCCGCACCTCTGCTTCCCAACGACAGCGAAGAATACCGCAGCATCAACCGACGTGTCGAGATTGCCATCCTGGCAAGGAAAAACAGCTTCAATGATTTCATTTTAAATACAACAGACTATGAGTAAAAAAGCTATGCTGATGATCCTGGACGGCTGGGGCATCGGCAAACAAGGCAAAGCCGATGTCATCTTCAATACTCCTACTCCTTATTGGGATGAGTTGCTGGCCCGATATCCCCATTCCCAACTTCAGGCTTCCGGTGAGAATGTCGGCCTTCCTGACGGACAAATGGGAAATTCCGAAGTCGGTCATTTGAATATCGGTGCCGGCCGGGTCGTTTATCAGGACCTGGTGAAAATCAACATCGCCTGTCGCGACAACAGCATTCTGGAGAATCCCGAGATCAAATCCGCCTACAGCTACGCGCAGAAAAAAGGCAAAGCCATACATTTTATGGGCCTTGTCAGCAACGGCGGCGTTCACAGCTCGCTGGACCATCTTTTCAAACTGACTGAGATTTCCAAACTCTATGGAATCAGCCAATCGTATGTCCATTGTTTCATGGACGGACGCGATACTGATCCCCACAGCGGTATCGGTTTTATCGAAGCCCTCGAAAACCATCTGAAAGAACAGGGAGGCGCCATCGCATCCATCATCGGACGTTATTACGCCATGGATCGTGACAAACGCTGGGAACGTGTCAAAGAAGCATACGACCTGATTGTCGAAGGCAAAGGAAAACCCGCGACCGATATGGTCAAAGCCATGAAAGAATCGTACGACGAAGGTGTCACCGATGAATTTATCAAGGCTATCTGCCATGTCGACGCCGACGGCAAACCCATCGCCACGCTTCAAGAAGGTGATGTCGTGATTTTCATCAATTACCGCAACGACCGCGCCAAAGAACTGACCATTGCCCTCACCCAAAAGGACATGCCTGAGAACGGAATGCATACCATTCCTCTCCA
>JAZRWU010000239.1:0-13638 GCA_045599885.1 Bacteroidales bacterium
AAAAGACGCCGGGAAGACAGGAAAAGCGCATCGAAATGAGTTTGAATAGCTTAATAATATTTTCATTGGAAGAAATTTAAACAGCTTCTAAAATAGATGCATATCGTATATCTGCTATATTTTGATATAATTCTTGTTACAATATTGTATTATCAAGTATACCTGCGACAAGAAATACAAGGAGAAACTGAGGGAGGACGACAAATAGAATCGGCAAGACTTATGGACAATCTCCGTAGAACACTATAGCTTTCCAGACCGCCAAATATGAACAAAGCCTCAATAGACCAATTGCACGTCGTCCACCCACAGGCGGCTCTTGGACGAACCGGTGAAATAGTCTCCCAGGCGGCTGGAGGCGAAGGATACAATGATATGGGTCGGTCTGCGGTTGAAAGTCTGATAGTTCAACGGAATTTCCACCAGCCGCCATCCTCCTTCGGCGGAGGAAATGACTTCTCCTTCTTCGGCCCAATGCTCGGATGAGGCAGGAGCGAAATAGGCACCATAAGCGATGACAGCTTCGGAGGCGGGATTGAAAAATGTGCTCTTGTCGGTCGTATTGATCTGAACCGGACATTGGGCATTTCCTCCGAATTTGCGATAGTCCCAGTCTCCCAGAGCCACCCAGACGGAACAGGCATCCGGATCGCCGATTCTGACGGTCTCCCCCGCCGGATAGGAATCCACTGCGTCTATCGTACCGCTTTCGTATTTCAGCCATACTCTAAGCGCACTGGGACGCCAGGTCCAGGGACGGCCAAAGTTGATGATTCCACCCTGCGTGCCGACCAATCCGGCAAATTCACCGGAGAAAGTGTTGCCGGCGGCAAACTTTATCACCACATTGCGTGAGACAAGGGCGGCGCTGGAATGTCCTTCCATCTTGTTTTCCGTATCCGGAAGAGCGATGCAGTAGGTCGATCCGATGGTCGTGGAGCCGATGTTGCCGCTGTCCCACCATTTTGTCTGTGCGTCCTCCCAAGGAGAGGCCGGGTCGAACCAGGAAGTGTAAACGGAGGATTCGGCATGACTGAAGGTCTCAAAGCCGGCATTGGGCAATTGTTTTTCCTCTTCCGTCTCAAACACATACAGTTCCGACTCTTCCGAATCGCTGAAGGCGACACATTCATACGTGGTCAAAGGTTCAAGTCCTTCGATACAAGCCTTGAAAGAACCGCCGGTGGTGAGAACATCCGTGGTCTCTATCCAATACTCACTTCCTTTCTGACGGTAACGGAAACCGTTGCGGGCATCGGCCGTACCGCTGGCATACAACCAGACACAGCGTGTCCAGGCATCTACGGCGTTCATTTGGACGGTCATGTCCGTCTGTTCCACATACAGATTCCAGAATTCCGTGTTGGAATGATATCTGACCTCTACTTCAACACCATCGGTAAAATCATGGATATCCGTCATTTGAGGCAGATAAACGGAAATGTCGCGAGGACCGAGTTTCAGTGAGGTGAGGGTGATGTCGCTCAGGTCGGTGCCCCGGGGAACGTACGCCACCGCCCGATGATTGACATCATCCACGACAGAACTGCCGACTTGTCCTTTGACGGTGAAACTGCGTTCTATCGGCTGCGTCGCCACCAGCGTCCAGGGGTACTCCTGATAGGTTTTCAAGGTGAAGCCGAAAGGACGGCTCAAATCGTGCAGACCTATGATTTCAGGTTGAGAAACCGTTTCCTTATGGAGATAAGCAGCCGATAGAATGTTCACCCGATGCGGGTCGGCGGTTTCCTCCAAGGTCAGATGGACGGTGCTGTGAGCCTCGTCTATCGTCACCCGGGCATCTTCAACTTCCAGCGAGACAAAGCTGCCGCGCATCACCGGATAGGGAAGATCGTTTTGAATGCAGGAATTCAAAAGCGACAAAGCAAGAAGCAATACGAAAAGCCTTTTCATACCTGATTCAGAAGATTACCCAAGTAAAACGATATCCCGAAATTGATTCCCAACAGGTCCAGACCGAAGCGGCTGCCGAACTTGGCTCTATGACCGGTTTCCCTGCCGTCGGAATAACATCTGACACTGCGATACGACATGCCGCCCATACTGACCGAACAACTTGCCGCTACATTGTCCATCACGAAGAATATCAGTCCGGGGCTGAAAGTGAGCCCGGCTTTGAACGAGGTGGAATACGCACTTCCGTCGCCGAAATCCGAACGGCCGCCCGTCAGATTCAGACCCACTTCCGCATAAGCGGCCAAGAGGTTCCTGCGGTCGAGGCCGAAATAATTCCGGTGGTACAGCGTGCCTCCATAGGTGCTGATATGGGCGTTCATGTCGGGAAGGCTGAACTGCAGACCGTCGTTGAGAAGATTGAGCGTGAGTTGGTCCAATTGCGCACAGGCATGGAGATAGCTGAAACGCAGCCCCAGTGCGCGGTCATCCTGATAGGCATATTCCACGGAAGGAGCGATGAGCGTGGCCTGTCCTTTTGCGGAGACAGGATTGATCAGAAGAAACAGTTCCGTGTTGTCGCTGTTAAGATCGGCATGGGCGAATTGAGCGCCGACGGAGAGATTCTTCGCAGAGATGAACGCAGAAGGCTCATTCTGGGCGGCCACAGACAGGCATAGCATCAAGGCGGCCAATATCGGTATCAAGCGCTCTGTCCTCATTTCTTTCCTAACATGAAATCAATCCCGATGTTGGGGGAGGTAAGATCCAAGAGATAACTGACTGAAAACGAAGAGGCGGAACCATGAGCCACCTGATTGTGTATTTGAGTACGGTCTCCGTACGAGAGGCCGGCAATACCCACGCTGGCGAACAATGCCGTGCGGTCGCTCAAAAAAGCCGTCAGCCCCGGATGACAGACAAGCGCCGCCTTCCATCGTGACTGCCAGGTCCCCACCACGGCCCCACTATGCTCATCCGTCTGTTTGCCTTGTCCATATAGACCTTGGAGACCTGCATCGACATGGAAAGCCAATCGTCTGGAATATCCGATCGGGATATAATACCGGATGAAAGCCATAAAAGAAGTGTTTTGGCTGACCGTGTAATAATCTTGAATGCCGATGGAAACATTTCCGAATTCCGCCGAACCCTCCGCCAGGCTGAGCATCGTTCTTCCGTAGGACAGCTTTCCGCCTATCCCAAGATTATCCTTGAAGAACCAGCAGAATTCCGGTGCGGCGGATAATTTGAATCCCACGGAATGGATGTCGTTGGCAAAAGCGAAGGTATAATCCTGGTTCTCATGTCCGGAATAGGCAGCGTTGCCTCCGAGCATCCACTGCCCTTTCGCCGCCATCACCGGACGTGCCGAACCGTCATATCTGACCATAAGCTGCTCTGCCCCGACTTCCCAAGCGAGGCAAAACAACATCAAAATCACCGTGAGACCTTTCTTCCGCATGGTTTACTCATATAGGAGGCGCATATCATCCACCCATAGTTTGCTGGTCGAGCAACCCGAGAAATAATCGCCGTACATGCTCGAAGCGCAGGAAATGACTATGTGGGTAGGCATAGTCTTCATATCCCGATAGACAATAGGAATCGTGATTTCCTTCCAGGTGCTGTATTCGCTGCCTGTGGGCATCTGCAGATCGCCGTAAGCTATCGTGGAAGCATCGGTGGCATAATCCACGAAAGTGCTTTCATCCGTCGTATTGACCAGAATGGGACATTCCGCCGTTCCACCGTAAATCCGGTTGTTCCAGGTTCCAAGAGCAATCTGCACTCTTCCGATGTCGGGGGTGCTGCCCTTTTTCAGGCTGACTCCGGCCGGCATGTTGTCCACTAAATCCATGATGCCTCCGGAATACTTCACCCACAATTTGAGAGCACTGGGACGGCCGGTGAAAGGACGTCCGAAATAGACTTTCCCGCCTTTAATGCCGACCAGACCGCCGAAATATCCGGAGAAGAGGTTGCCGGCCGCGAACTTGACCAGGGCATTGCACGATTGGAGACAGGCGGATTGATTCCCTTCTTTTTTGTCATTGGCATCCGGCTTGCATATCACGAATCCATAGCTGGCGGACGCGGAATTGCCGGAGCCCCACCAGGGACTCTCACCGCTGCCGTAGAATTCCTGATAGCTTCCCGCCGGGGTCGTGTTCTCAAATCCACCGTTCGGAACAGCCGGCGCGGCAGAAGTGGTAAACGTCATCGGGTCACCGATAGTCTCATCGGCTATCCTCAGACGGTAGGTGTAGGGAGTGGCCGGTTCCAATCCGGAAAGCAAGGCACTGTACGCACCTTCGGAATCTCTATCCGCCTTGACCGATTTCCAAGAGGAGGCTCCGACGCTCTGATAGTCGAATACGATAGCCGAAGGATCCTTGTATTCTGTTTCGTCCACATCGGCATGAACCGTGGCATGAGCCGCCCAAATCTCATGGAATGCGCTGGCCGACAAGCCCGTGGACAATGGCTCAAACACGATGATGTCGTCAATGTTGTCGGTGCTGTAGTCCACTTGGAGTTCGAGACTGAGCATGCCGTTCCTGACCTGACAGTCAAAGTTCATGGCATAGAGTTTGCCCGGCCCGATTCCTTCCACTTTTCCGCTCTTGCTGAACGGACTTCCGTTCCGCGTGGTGGCGCTGAATGTCCACGAGAACGCGGCTTCATCTGTTCCGTTCAACAGGAAGTAGCCTTCGGAGCCGCTCTTTGAGGCATCATAGACCAAGGTATTATCCTCCACTCCGATGGTAAGCGTATATCCGGGGGCATAATTGTCCTCCACGCCAGAGCCGAAGGTGACTTTGGAAACGGCGTTCATGACACCCGCATTCACCCGGACGTTGGTGTTTTTGCCGGCCTCGATGCTGAAAGAGGCAGATCCTTTGTAACTCTTCTGAGTCCAGGAAGCCATAGAGGGATTTGCCTTCACCGCTTCCCCGGCAAGGACATCCACGCGGTATTCATTGACAGGAAGATAGATGGTTTGAGGCGCATCGGCATATCGGTATGTTTTGACAAGACCCGAAAAGTCAGCATAATAAACATTGACTTGGGCCGTGCTGAGAAGTTCCTCCTGCGTGGAGGCGGCTTTGGTCATGTTTTGATCCAGCGACACACCTAATGAAAAGGTTCCTTCACCGTCCGTTTTATCAGTTCTGGAGCAGGACACCGCCAGTAGAGCCATGACCGCCCATGCGATTATTCCAACTTGTTTCATCACAGATTCCCTCCTTCATTTACGACAAGCACGACGGGAATGCTGTTGCTGCAACCCATACTGTCGGTTATCTTCATAGTGAACGTATGTTTACCCGGGAATATGCTGATGGCATCCTGAGCGGCGCTGAGATCGAATTCAAGTTTCGTTTGTCCGGAAAGTTCTTCGCCATGAGGGAAAGGAACAATCTGGAACACCACATCCTGTTCTTCGCTTGGATGAATGAGGTTGAGGGTGGTTCCTCCGGCCAAAGCCACAGCATCGATGAAAGACTGACTGGTAGAGCCCATCTCCACAGTCATTTTCTTGACTCCATTGGGAACGGTCACCAGCAGTTTGAGATTCATGGTCATTTCGCCGTTGGGACCGAGTGGCGGAACTACGATGTTCTCAAGATCGGTGAAAGTGACACCGGGAGCGAACTCAATCTTGATACCACCGTCGCCTTTCGGCTTGTCGGGGTCCTCTCCGATAGTCTCCAAGGCTTCTGCCTCAAGAGGAACGTCCAGCTCTTCGTCGAAGACATAATCGTTGATTTTAAGGGAGAAAACATTGTTTCCCTGATCGTCCACCTTTTTGACGATTTTTATCTGCCGCCACTGTCTGGCGGCGATACCCGTGAGATTCGCCACCATCTTCTGGCTCTTTCCATCCACTTTTCCGGAAAACACGATGTTCATCGTGGTGTTGTCTCCGTTATTGACGGCAAAGTACCCTGCTGACTGCTCATACGAGGCTTTTCCTCCCGAATACGACAGCGGAAAGTCGAGCGGGCTGGAAGGATCGACCGTAACTGTGGTCTTGCCTTCTCCCGTCACCATATCCAAAAACGCATCGTCGTAGGAGACCGTGGCTTTGACTTGAAGCAGCGTGCAGGTCAGCTGTCCGATGGATGTGGTCTCACCCGCTTGGATGCTGAAATCCTTGCAGACACCGTAAACAGGCTGCTCAAAGGCCGAAGCGGGTACTTCTTCCTCGGTCGAACGGGCTTCGAGAGTGTATTGTCCGGCTTCCAGTGAAACAGTGCCGTTGTTGGATTTGACGGCCGAATACGTGGTTCTGAGGATTTCCTTGCCTTCGGTATCGGTGATGAATATCGAATAGTTGCCCGAAGCGGCGCTTCCGCCTTTAGTGATGACTTCCGTGTCGTAATTCAATTCGAACTGATCGAACGACAAGGTTCCCATCGTGAGATGATCGCTTTCGATTCTCTTGCAGGATGAGAAGAGAATCAGGGCTATGGCTGCGATTGAAATAATCTTCTTCATATTCATAATACCAACTATAGTTTAAGAAGCTGTTTAAATTTGTTTCGAGATATTTTTGAGAGCTGTTTTTGAGAACGGTTTTGTCTATCGTTTTGCGTAAAATAGCGGGCTATTTAAGCAAAAGGATGGGCGAAACAGGCCAAAAGAGCCTCGAAAAAACCGAAAACACCATAATATTATTTTTGTTGTAAGAAATTTAAACGGCTTCTAAGTCAATATCTCCGAGCTCCACTGTCTCGACCGCATCGTTGAATGATATCGTGACAGTAAATCCTCCGACATTGGTGACATCGTATTTTACGGTATAACAGGTGGCCTCCTCCGTATTCCAAGTCTTTTCGGCCAAAGCGACCGTCTTGCCGTCCTGCCCGGTCAACGTTCCGGAAACGGTAAAGCGGTATTCTACGAAAACGGCGCTTCCGTCATAGTGGAAACCGCTGCTGTGATTCGGTGTCGAAATGACGAAATCCTGCTGGGGATAATATTTTCTGAAAGCCTCCGTGCAAAATATCTTTACGATACTGTTGCCGAGCGACACTGCGATTCTCACGTCTTTGGTCTGTCCGCCGACAATTGTGAATTCCTCCGTTCCACAGAAATAGGGTTGGGCCTTGCCTTCTTCTCTCAGGTCGCCATAACTGACTGTGACGCTGTAATTCCCAGCCGGGAGTCCAGCTTCAGCATTCCAATTGCCAAGCGTGCCTTCATAGACGGAAGAGCCTGAGGTTTTGTCGGTGACGACAAGGTAAAAAGAATTGGACGGTGGCAGCGGTACGTAATCGGATACGCTGCCTTTGGTCTCTTCACGTATATCCCCTTCCATAAGAGTGAAGGACACGAAGCCGTCCCCCGGTGTTCCCTCACAGGAGACAAGGACGACCAAAGTCATCAGGGTCAAAAAGAGTTTTGTTGTCTTCATTTATCTGATATTGATACTTTCACATTGTCAAGGTAGAACCAGGCAGTGGCATTTCCGGCGAATACCGCATTCGAATCCATGTGGCTCTTCCAACTGATACGTATGTTCTGTCCGGCTGGTACCGAAGGCACATATACCGTCGCATGACCGGGCGTTGTCCATGCCCCCGTACTGTATTCGGAGACCGGCAGGTGGAGGGAGGATGAGGCATCGTAGGTACCGTCCGTACTTCCGCTCTTATAGGCCGTGGCCGAAGTGACATAACCCACGGATACGGTCTGTCCGAGGTTGTCGTCAGAATTCAGATATCTGTTTCCTGCGCCGTAGTCAAAAGAAACCTCCAGGGCAACGGGAGATTTGATTCTGGCCAAGGGTGCCGATTCCATACGGGAATCGTACAGGGCCTCGACCCACATGCCGCATTCGCGACGGCAGGCAAGACGGACCATATTTCCGGCCGAGGCTCCGACACGTCCGCCACTCCATCCGTTCAGGAAACTGTGGGCATTCATGGAACCGGCGCTGGATGTTGTATATTCGTCGTTGGAGCTGAAGGTGGGCACTTGGGAGAAATCCTCATACAAAAGATAGGGCACATTCAGTTCGACCGAGGCCGATGCGCCGGATGTCAAGTCGGGCACCGTGACATTTTCCGAAACGACGGCGTGTTCGGATTCGTAAGTAATGCTCAGGTTCGTCCCACTGAGATGCCGGAATTTGGCTTCATCCTCAAATCCAAGCACATACGATCCACCCACGCTGATATCTTTTCCATATCGAAGGATAAGAGTGCTTTCTCCGGCATCGTTGAGCGCATAGCCCGCAGGAGCATTGACCGTGACTGTCTGCGGATTCTCACCCAGATGGTTCCCGGCAAGATTCAGATGGAGCTGGTAATAGGAGCTGACTGTCTTGGGAAGAAGGTTGACCGGAGTCGAGTGTCCGGCTGCGAAATATCTGGATGCCAGCAGAATATCCACTGAAGCCATATACGAATCCGTATATATTCTCACGTTCATCGATTCTCCGGCCGCAAAAGAAGTGGGCACGATTGAGGCAGTCACGTAATGCCGTTCATTACCGGATGATACAGCCATCGGTTCTTCTGGAATAATGTCCAATACGTCCTTGGCATCGGTCAGGACGGGTGACGAGAGTGGATTCTGGAGATCGACGGTGATTTTTCCCACCACTCCTTTCGGAAACGAAGCCGTTATTCTCTTTATCGTTTCTCCGTGGAACAATGAGGATGTGGTATAGATACAGAAACGGTGAAGAAGGTGCTCCATGGAAAGATGCAGTTCCTCGTGTCCGTACGATTCCCAGTCAAGCGGTCGTAAAGGACCGGCCGATGTGAGACTGGAAATCATGATGTCTTCTCCGGCACCACTATGGCCATTCTGGGTGGAAGGGACGCTGAAACAGGCTTTGCTTCCGGATATCCATTCCGGTACAGGGTATGAGGCGAAATAACGGTATTCCCCATCCGGCATTACGTCCGGCAACGAAGTCGTGAAATATCCGATGGAGGCGTTTTCGCCGTAGGCAGAACAAACCTGACCGTCAAGCAGCGTTTTGCCGTTTTGGTCGTATGCCCAAAGAGCCAGTTTGTCTCCCGGTTCCCATGAAGTGGAAATACCATCGGAACCTGCTTCGGAACGCATCTGTATGCCGATACCGGAGCCTTTTCCGGCATAGAAACCGACTTCAGAAGGAGTGTCAGGTCTGTCCTGCGGGCTGTCCACGCTACATGAGACAAGACACAAAAACATCAAAATCAGATATTTATACAGAAATCTCATTGATGGTAATATCCAATCGAAAAGAAACAGCCGAACAGTCCAGTTGCTTCCATTCAGAGGACAAAGGTATATAATATTTCTGTAAGAAGCTGTTAAATTTCCTACAACCAGGCTTTGCGCGTCAAAGAACGGAGCCAATGCTTGGCCATAGCGGCATGTCCGGCAGGCGTCGGATGAATGCCGTCCCATATCCAATACGTTTCTGAAGGAGTTCGGGGAGAATGCTGCCACTGCGGGAAGCATCGGTCATAGTGCAGACAGACTGCGCCGTAGTCGTCGGCGATGTGCTGAATGATTTCCGCCAGACGTTCCAGTATTTCCTGACGCGCTTCCTGATTCTCATCATTCTTGAGTTTCCCGACCGGAAGCGAAAAAGGCGTACAGAGCACCAGGCGGATTTGGGGATTCTGCCGTCGGCAATCGTCCAACAGACTCCGGTAGCGGCGTTCCCATGCCTCAAAACCGAATTCTTCTTCCCGCTTCAGGCATTCGCTCACATCGTTGATTCCGATCAGGACCGAAATCAGGTCGGGCTGCAAGGCCAAGGCATCTTCCTGCCAACGGGTGGCCATCTTCTCAAGAGTGTTTCCGCTGATGCCGCGATTGAAGAACGCATAATTCCTCTCCGGAAAACGGCGTTCCAACTCCGCTGCGCAGAGATACATATAACTATGACCGTAAATATGGTTCAGGTCTGTGTGGTTACGCTCGGAGGACGGCATCATCGTACCGTTGGAGCGCCCCCAGCCTCCATCCGTGACGGAATCGCCGATAAACAGTATTCTCTCCGGATGACTGCGGGCGGCGGCCGGAGCCACACACCACAAAGCCATCAGCAGAAATACGGCACAGCGATACCGCCGCGGAAAGAAGCATGAGCTCATCATATATTAAAGATACCGGTTCATGAATTCCAGATAGATATCCCAATCTTCCGGATAGACACCGTGCTTGCCTTCGTGCATGTAGTAACCGAGCGTATGATAGATGGGTTGACCGGAACCGGGCATTTCTTCCGTACCGAAATCATCCTTGCCCAAAAAGCGATAGACCTTGCCGCCTTCGATACCGGAGATGAATTCACCCTTGGGATCGGACCATTTGTCCAGACTGCCGGTTTGAAGCAGCAGAGGTCTCGGAGCGATCAAAGCCACCAGCATATGGGCATCCACCGGCATATTCTGCACATCAAAACTCCATTTTTGGTAATTTTCGGCAAACTGATAGGGGAAATTCCGGTTGAGATGAGCGACCGTCTCACCCCAGATGCGGCGGCTCATGGCAGCGCCACCCTCGCCCGAGCAGCTCGGCATCACGACAGCGATTCTCGGTTCGCGGGCACCGGCCCAGACCGTGGTTTTGCCCAAACGCGAACAACCTGTCAAAGCGATACGTTTGCTGTCGATGGAAGGATCCTGCTCGAAATAATCCATCACGTTGCTGATACACCAGGCCCAGCACGAAATAGCACCCCATTCATCGGGATCGCCTTGGGTGATACCCAACTGACGGTAGACGGCGCGCAGGCCGAAATCTTCCGTGGCGAAGTCGGGTTCCACATCGGTATAATGCATGGTGGCGAAACCATAACCTGCCTCCAGGAATTTCTTGACAGTTTTGTTCATCGAGAAGGCGGAGAAATGGAGGAAACTGCGCACTGGAATCAGTTCGCCCGTCTCGCGGTTCCACATTTTGCCGGGCTTGACCAAAGGATCGCAGACCACCTGATTGTTGGCTGAGAAACTCAGATTGAGCAGGAGCGGCGAAGGTCCTTGGGCATCTTTCGGCAGATAAATCAGCACGTCAAGGCTCGGGCCGTTCTGACGGTCTTCCGTGAAATACAAAGTCACCTGTTTGCAGATGGCATCCAGACTGTCGCTGTAGGCTTCGGTGAGATCGTAATCCAATTGAGGCTTCTCCGGCCATTTGCCGTATTCATTTTCCTCGAACAGTCTGACGATTTCCGGACGACGTTTCTTGTACCATTGGCGCTCGTTTTTGACAGGCTTTCCATTGTTGAACACCAGAGGATCCGGCAATCCGATATGGTAATCCCCCACTTCAGATTCTTCGTAATTGGTAGGGATTTCCACTTTTTCAGTGCTTTGTTCCGTTTTCTCCGGTTCCACGGCCGACGAAGCCGCATTGTCTTTCTTCGAAGACTGACATGAGAGCAGGCAGCCGCACAACAGCAGCCCCGCACTCCAGACCCAAAATGATTTACTCTTCATAATTCCAATATTTGAAACCTGCCGTTTATCGCACGTCCGGCGGTTTCCGGTTAATAAAAAAGGTGATTTATTTCAATAATTCCATCATGAAAATCGCATTCAGCGCCCACTGAGAGGTTCCGTTGGTGCTGACAGACGGATTCTCGCGGCGTGGCGTCAACACCTCAGGTGCCTCCAAGGCATCCGAAGCGTAGATGTCCTGAAAAATAGGACGTTGGTAGATATCGTAATAAAGATTGCGGCGGCCGCGGAGAAATTCCGTCCAGGCACGTTCCCGGGTCTGCTCATACAAGGCCGACGGCAGTCTCCCTTCGCGGCATTCCTTGGCCGCATAAGCCGTCAGACGAGGAGTGTTGAAAGAGACAATGGGTCCCCAGCCGGCCCTGCGTTCAGAGAAAAGCAGTCCTCCATCCTTGACAGGAGGCTCTCCGTAGCGCAAACTGTCTTCCTCGGGAAGACTGTAGTAATAGCAGTAACGGTTCCAAGCCAACTGGAAATCCTTGTCAGGAATGGCCTCCAGCATTTCCGACAGATACTCAAAACCGCCCATAATCGTGGCCAGATGCAATTTGTGGTTGGTCACACCTTCCGGACCTTCATATATCAGTTCTCCGGTTTCGGGATAGAATCCCAATGGACCGTCTCCGGCATACAGGCCGTCTTTCATAGCTGCGAGGCAACGGAAACCTTTCTGAATCTTGTTCAAATACCGGGCATCCCCTGTACGTTCCCATTCGGCGAACCAGTTGCCGGCCAAAGCCAGCCAGTCGGGCCCCCAACGGAGACGGGTCGGTGCGGCGGAAGGATACCGGTCGCGTGGCATGGCAATCCGGAGCGGATCCCATTCAAGCATCGTATTCTCCGTATCGGCCACTTCGTGTATCAGGTCGCCCATGCGCTCGTCGGTGGTCAGATAGTAGTAAAAACGCTTCCAGGCGGCTTGAGCGATACGGGCTTCCTTGGCTCCGCAACCCCAATGACTGACATTGTGACGGCTGCCCAGACCTTTGAGAGATCCGATATGATAGGCATCCACTTCGGCCGTATGACGGCTCATGGCTTCGGCCATCCGGAAAATATCGGTGCGGCCCGTACGCAAAAAACTGTACCACAACCACATCTCGGGTGCCAATTCCGTATTGGCCCAGGCGAAACCACCCACATCGTACAGCCATTGATGACGTTGCGCATCGTAACTGTGCATCACGTCTCCGTAATTCCAGAAACCATACCAATGATGCTCATCCACCGCTCCGTGATAATATTCAAACACCTGATTGAGCTGTTCTTCCATCCAGCGCAGCGTATCACCGGCAGACTGGGAATCCAATCCGGCATACGGCAGACTCCAGCCGGAACCGAAGGCATTCCTGGCATAATAATACTCGGGATCGGCCACCGTATGCGGAGGTTGGCAGGAAAGACGTATCCATTGCTGCTGTTCCTCTTGAGAAGGGATTTCTTTATAAGGGAAAAGACAGAGCTCATGAGTTCTTCCAACGCCGTAGGGGGTGCTCAGTCCCTCTTGAATATCCTCGTAGGAAGCATTCAGGTCGTGAGCCACCACATCGTAATGTCTCAAATCCATCGCCTCGCTTTCCGGACTCCAAAGCCATATTTTCAACGTGGCCGTATCCTGACGGGCATTCACCAGTTCGAGCATCGAGGGGAAAGATTGCCAGAAATCCTTCATGCCCAAGGCGATTCCACCGGTGACATCACCAGCGAGCATCCAGCCGGCAGAGCGTTTTCCGCCATCCGCCTGCAGCCAGGGAGACTGATCCTGTGTCCGCTTACGGATGATGAAACCGTCGGCGCTGTTTTGAGACAGTCTGAAATCATTCCATGCCGCCCAATGGTCGAGCAGCATCTGTCCGGAAGCGTCAAAAGCCTCTCTCGAAGGCAATGTCTCAAAATCCATCTGACGCTGATAAACCGGAACAGGCGACGTGAACGGCCGGATATCGGTCTGACGTTTCTGGGCCAGTTCCTGCTCAATCACCTGCTTCTGACGGTCTTCCGGATGTTTGACGGGATAGTCCTGAATCCGCTGTTCAGTGGAAAAACGCTCGCGCAACACCCGGCGGCCGGTCAAGGGTTGGACGGATTCATGCCAGATTCCATAGGACGAGGCATCTCCGTAGGAGTCTCCGGCGAACACCACATGACGGTTGTATATTTCCTCACGCAAAGGCAGATCAAACGCCAACCCGAGGCCTTGAATGAAATCCCGATTCTGATCGCCGTCAAAGACGAAACTGTGAAC
>JAZRWU010000240.1:0-6210 GCA_045599885.1 Bacteroidales bacterium
AGAGCGTGCGTCTATTTGGTAAGATTTGATTATTCAAGGGAGATGTCGTTATGTTGCTTGACGAAGTAAAGAGGATATCCATCAGGGATTATTCATACGATTTGTCCGAAAACCGTATCGCAAAGTATCCGGTCAGTCCGCGTGACTCCTCCAGATTATTGGTTTACCAGGGAGGAGACATGTCAGATACCCGTTTCCGTCAGTTGGCTGAGCATTTGCAGCCCGGAAGTATGCTGGTTTACAACAACACCAAGGTCATACATGCGAGGCTGTATTTCTACAAGGACAGCGGAGCGCAGATAGAGATTTTCTGCCTGGAGCCTTTCGCTCCGGCGGATTATGCCCGGAATTTCCAAGCCAAAAGCAGTTGTGAATGGCTTTGCATTGTGGGCAATCTGAAAAAGTGGAAGTCGGGTCCTCTTTCTCTCGATTTCGAATACGAGGGCCATTCTTTCCGTATGTCCGTGGATTATCTGGGCATGTCGGATAAATTGAACCGGGTCCGTTTCAGCTGGCGACCGCTCAGCGATGACGGAGCCGTTCTCCCGACTTTCGGCGAATTGCTTCAGGCCATAGGCCAGATTCCCATTCCTCCCTATCTCAACCGTAAATCGGAAGCTTCGGACGAGGTTACCTATCAGACGGTGTATTCGCGTATCGAAGGTTCTGTGGCGGCTCCAACGGCCGGCCTGCATTTCACACCGGAAGTGCTGTCGGCTGTGGATGCCAGAGGCGTGGAACGCAGAGAGGTGACTCTGCATGTCAGCGCATCCACCTTCGCGCCGGTGAAGTCCGAGTATATGTCGGGCCATCCGATGCATCTGGAGTTTATTTCGGTCAACCGTCAGCTGATAGAGGAACTGATTACTCACGAAGGAAAAATCACAGCCGTGGGTACTACCTCGGTCCGCACTTTGGAGAGCCTGTATTGGTTTGGATTGCATTATCTCGACGGGTGTCAGGAAAATGAGGAACAAGAGACTCAGGATGAAATGGAGAATCTTGCGGGCAACGCTTGGATCTTGGATCAGTGGTATCCCTATCGACAACACAGAGATGTGGCTTTGCGCGAGGCGATGGAGGCTCTGCTGCGCCATTTGGACGAAACGGGCGAGGAGGTTTTCAATGCCTGCACGCGCCTTCTGATAGCTCCCGGGTACCGTTTCCGGGTGGTCAATGCCATGCTGACCAATTTCCATCAGCCTCAAAGCACGTTGCTTTTGCTGGTGTCGGCTTTTGTGGGAGAGGATTGGCGTAAGATATACGATTATGCGCTTTCGCATGATTTCCGTTTTTTGAGCTACGGCGACAGCTCATTGTTGCATCGTTGTGACAGATAGTATGAGGCTTCGTTTTTCCATAGGATTTCTTGTGCTGACCATGTTCGCATCTTGTTCCGTCATGAAGGATGTGCGCAAGGGCGACAAGCATTATGGCTATGGTGAATATACCGAGGCCGCCAACATCTATGGAAAGGCATATCGCCGGATTCCTTCATCCGATAAGGATTTGAGGGCGCAAGTGGCTTTCAATCAGGCGGAATGTCTGCGTTTGAGCAATCAGTCGGTCAAAGCGGAGAATGCTTATCTCAAAGCTATCCGCTATCATTATCCCAACGATACGGTTTTTCTCCGTTACGCCTCTGTCCTGCATAAAAACGGCAAATACCTTCAGGCGATTCCCCAATATCAGCAGTATCTCGATTCTTTTCCTCAGGACATACAGGCTCTCAACGGTTTGGAAGCCTGCCTGAATTATGGCAAATGGCAGAAAGAGGCGGCTCCCTATCAGGTTTCCAAATCGTCCGTGCTCAATCTGAAACGGGGAAATTTCTGCCCCGTGCTGCTCCCCAAAGAAAATCAGTCGGTGCTGTTTTCCTCTTCGGCTTTGCTGAAGGAAGGCAAGAAGCCGAGCAAGATCACCGGCCTTCCCGACAACGATTTCTATATCTCCAAACTCGATCAGTTCGGAAAATGGGAGAAGCCGGTCGCCGTGGAAGGAGCCATCAACACTGAATATGACGAAGGTGCCGGTTGTTTCGATTTTGACGGCCGGAATTTCTATTTCACCCGTTGTGTCACCAAGTCGGATGAGGAAGGTGCGGAGGCTAAAGCGGCGATTTATCAGTCATCGCGGTCAGGTGAGAGTTGGAGTGAAGCCAAGTTGCTGGAAATCAGTAAGGATTCGACTGTCTATTTCGCACATCCGGCTCTTTCGCCCGATGGACGTTATCTTTATTACGTCTCCGAAATGAAAGGCGGATATGGAGGCAAGGATATATGGCGCAGTGAGATGTCGGGAACGGTATTCGGTCCGCCGGAGAATCTCGGCCCGCAAATCAATACGCCCGGAAATGAGATGTTTCCGTATTTCAGAACGAATGGGGAATTCTATTTTTCATCGGATGGTCTCCCTGGACTCGGCGGTCTGGATATTTTCAAAGCCGTGATGTTGCCCGACGACACCCTTTGGACGGTAAGCAATATGATGGGTCTGAATTCTTCTGCCGATGATTTCGGAATCGCTTTTTTCGGGACGGAGGAACGGGGCTTTTTTTCTTCCAACCGCAAGGATGCCAAGGGAATAGATAAGATATACGAATTCGGCGTGCCCGATTTTTCGGTTCAAGTCAGCGGAACCGTCACCGACCGCTATGGCGAGCCGGTGCCCGAAGCCGTTATCCGGATTGTCAGCGACAAAGGTGTCAATACCAAAGTCAAGGCCCGCAAGGACGGAACCTATGATTTCCAGATTGACCGCGATGCCGATTATGCGATGTTGGGCACGGCTCGCGGCTATCTCAATTATTCCAATCATTTCCGCGCTATCGACAAGGATACATCGTATGTGATGGATTTTGTGCTGACATCCTTGCATCTTCCGGTCCGTATCGAGAACATTTTCTTCGAGTTCGACCGCTGGGAACTGATGCCCGAATCGGAGCCGGCATTGCAGGAACTTTATAAACTGCTGCTTGACAATCCGCATGTGACTATAGAAATCGGCGCCCATACCGACCGCAAGGGCAGTGACGAATACAATGTCCGCCTTTCCGAACGGCGGGCGCAGTCTGTAGTTGACTATCTGGTCAACGCCGGCATTGAATCCGAACGCCTGAGCGCCCAGGGTTATGGTGAGACCCGCCCGACCAAAGTTACGGCGGAGATGGCCAAAAAATATCCTTTCCTCAAAGAAGACGATATTCTTGATGAAAATTTCGTGGAATCCTTATCTTTGCAGGATCAGGAAGTTGCCGACCAGATCAACCGCCGTTGCGAGTTCAAAGTCTTGAAAACAACCTACAAATTATTTTAGATCCATCATCAATGAAACAGTATCTCGATTTGCTTCAGCGCGTGCTGGACGAAGGACAGGTCAAGCAAGACCGTACAGGAACCGGAACCGTCAGCGTTTTCGGACATCAGATGCGTTTTCGGATGGAAGACGGATTCCCGCTTCTCACCACCAAGAAACTGCATTTGAAATCGATTATCTATGAACTGCTTTGGTTCCTCAAGGGAGATACCAACGCCCGTTATCTTCAGGAAAACGGAGTGAGGATTTGGAACGAGTGGGCCGATCCCGACGGAAATCTCGGACATATCTATGGCTACCAGTGGCGTTCCTGGCCCGATTATGAAGGCGGTTTCATCGACCAGATTTCCGAAGCGGTCGATCAGATCAGACACAATCCCGATTCCCGCCGTATCATCGTCAGTTCGTGGAATGTGGCCGACTTGAAAAATATGAACCTTCCGCCATGCCACGCTTTTTTCCAGTTCTATGTCTGCCACGGCAAATTGAGTCTGCAGCTTTACCAGCGCAGCGCGGATATTTTCCTGGGGGTGCCTTTCAACATCGCCTCTTATTCGCTCTTGCTTCAGATGATGGCTCAGGTTTGCGATTTACAGCCGGGTGATTTTGTCCATACTTTGGGTGACGCGCACATATACCTCAATCACCTCGATCAGGTGAAATTGCAGCTCACCCGCGAGCCGAGACCTTTGCCTCAGATGAAGCTCAATCCCGAAGTCCGTTCTATTTTCGATTTCAAATATGAGGATTTCGAATTGCTCAATTACGATCCACATCCCCATATCAAGGGTGATGTCGCGGTCTGAGACATACGGATCCGTCAAAAGAAAACCCCGGGAGTTCTGTCAACTTCCGGGGTTTGTTCTGAATGCCTCAAGGCAACTTATTTCTTGTTGCGGTTGCCGTAGCGGCTCATAAACTTATCTACGCGGCCGGCGGTATCAACCAATTTCGACTTGCCGGTGTAGAAAGGATGAGAGGTCGATGAGATTTCAAGCTTGACCAAAGGAAGAGTCTCTCCTTCGTATTCAATCGTTTCCTTCGTGTTGATAGTGGAGCGGGAAACGAACATATCGCCGTTGGACATGTCTTTGAAGACAACGGGGCGATAGCTTTCGGGATGAATGTCTTTTTTCATTTTTATATTTTTATTGTTTATACAAATCGGTAAATTCGTAATGGCCTGCAAAAGTAGATATTTTTACTCAAAAACGAAAAAAATCGCAGGCTTTTTTATGCTGATACGAGCAAAAACCTTATTTTTGCATTCCATACGGGACGAGGCGGATGTTGGTCCGTGTCTCCTGTCGTCTATATGGAATTTGTTGGATTTTAAACGATAATCTTTTATTAAAATGGTAAATTACAAAGACTTAGGCCTTGTGAACACCAAAGAGATGTTTGCCAAGGCAGTGAAAGGTGGCTATGCCATCCCGGCTTTCAATTTCAACAATATGGAACAGCTTCAGGCCATCATCATGGCTGCCGCTGAAACCAAATCGCCGGTTATCCTTCAGGTATCCAAGGGCGCACGCAACTACGCCAATCAGACTCTTCTCCGTTACATGGCAGAAGGTGCGGTGGCGTATGCCAAGGAACTGGGTTGGGAAAAGCCTCAGATTGTTCTTCATCTCGATCACGGTGACAGCTTTGAACTTTGCAAGAGTTGTGTCGATATGGGTTTCTCCTCAGTGATGATTGACGCTTCCTCCAAGTCTTTCGAAGAGAATATCGCATTGACCAAGAAAGTGGTTGAATACGCTCATCAGTATGATGTTACGGTAGAGGCCGAACTCGGTGTCCTGGCCGGTGTCGAAGACGAGGTTTCCGCTGAAGAATCTCATTATACCAAGCCTGAAGAGGTTATCGAATTCGCTACCCGTTCAGGTTGCGACTCTTTGGCCATCTCTATCGGTACCAGCCACGGTGCTTTCAAGTTCAAACCCGAACAGTGTACTGTCGATCCCAAGACCGGCCGTCTGGTCCCCCCGCCACTTGCATTCAATGTATTGCATGAAGTTGAGGCCAAGTTGCCCGGATTCCCCATTGTCCTTCACGGTTCTTCCTCTGTTCCTCAAGAAGAAGTGGATACCATCAATGCCCATGGTGGAAAATTGGAAGCGGCTGTCGGTATTCCCGAAGAACAGCTTCGCGAGGCCGCCAAGAGCGCTGTCTGCAAGATCAATATCGACTCCGATTCCCGTCTTGCCATGACTGCCGCCATCCGTAAGGCTTTCGACGAGAAGCCTGCGGAATTCGACCCCCGCAAGTATCTGACTCCTGCCCGCGACAATATGAAGAAACTTTATATTCATAAGATTGTCAATGTTTTGGGTTCAGACGGTAAGGCTGAATAACCGATTTGAAAACAGATATGAGGGCCGCGCATCGGAAACGATGCGCGGCTTTTGTGTTTTATAACATAATAATTATCTTATTTGGTTAAACAAAAACTGGTGCTGAAGTTGTGATATATTAAAAAAAATAAATATTTTCGCACCCAAAACGATTTAGGAATTTGAAAACTCAGATAATTATTATCGGTTTATTTTATTATTAACTTAAAACAATTCAAAATGAAGAAGAGATTGCTTCTGTTGTTGGTATCAATGGTTTTGATACCTCTTGGATTGGCTGCCCAGACTTTTCCCGTCAAGGGAACAGTCAAGGATGCTGCCGGTGATCCTGTGATTGGAGCGACAGTTACCGTTGTCGGCAATGCCGGTATCGGTGTTGTCACCGATGTGAACGGAAACTTTTCTATCAACGTTCCTTCGGACGCAAAAGAATTGGAGATTGCATACCTCGGTATGCTTTCCCAGAGAGTTCCCGCCGCTAAGAATGCTCCCGTCAATGTAGTTCTGCAGGAAAATTCAGAACAGTTGGACGATGTGG
>JAZRWU010000241.1:0-2631 GCA_045599885.1 Bacteroidales bacterium
TCAGCGGACAAGTGTGGGCCAACCGCTATAATGCCATATACGGCAGTTTTGCCGCCGTTCCCATCCTGTTGCTCTGGTTGCAGACCACTTGGATCATCATCCTTTTCGGAGCCGAAATCACTTTTGCCTCCCAGAATGTGCGGAATTTCTATTTTGAGAAAGAAGTGCTCGACATCAGCCACCGTTACCGTTATTTTCTGGTGATGCTGATCATGAGCGTCATCTGCGACCGTTTTGAAAAAGGTGAAAAGCCTTTGTCGTCCAATGAGATATCCATTCAGCACCACATTCCCGCCCGATTGACCAACCGCATCCTCAACCGCCTGCTTGACGTGAAACTGATTTCGGAGACACGGGATGAGGAAAGCCGTGGAGAAGTGCTTTACCAACCGGCGCTCGACATCCATCAGATTACGACCGGCCTGGTTTTTGAGAAATATTTTGAAATCGGTTCCGACGAAAAAGAATTCGAAATCGCGATTGACACCAAGGACATGTACGCCCGTCAATGGGACAGCCTGTTGGCTATGGAGCGGGCCATGCGCGAGAAAGGCGACCAGATTCTGGTCAAAGACCTGATTGACTGACGGTCATTCCCTGATTATTTCTAATGTTCAGTTATATGAAAAAAGCATCCAAAGGACTCATCCTGATTATCATCGCCGCCATCATCGTGGTATGGGGCATCAACACGTACAACCGTATTGTCAGCAGTGAGGAGACCATCAGTTCCGCCTGGTCGCAAGTGGAGAACGCTTACCAGCGCCGCGCCGACCTCATCCCCAATCTTGTCAAAACCGTACAAGGCGCCGCCGAATACGAGAAAGGCACGCTCACCGAGGTCATCGAGGCCCGCAGCCAGGCCAGTTCCGTCCAAGTGAACGCCAACGAGCTGAACGAAGAAAGCCTGAGCGCCTTCCAGAATGCCCAAGACCAACTCAGTTCGGCTCTGAACCGTCTTCTCGTCACCGTGGAGCGTTATCCGGAGCTCAAGGCCAACCAGAATTTTCTGGAGCTCCAATCGCAGCTCGAAGGCACGGAAAACCGCATCAACGTCGAACGCAACAAATACAATGAGACGGTCAAGGCTTTCAACGCCCATATCCGCCGTTTCCCGACCAACGTGATCGCCGGCCTGTTCCATTTCGATACCAAAGCCTATTTCAAGGCCGCCGATGGAGCTGAAAACGCACCTTCCGTCGAATTTGAATTTTAGAACCTGATTTGAAATGATTTCCCGATGATTTGATAAGAATTTTGAGGCGGATTCGTGCCATCGTTGAGCGAACATAGCGGGCTATGTGAGCGATAGGATGGGCCGAAACAGCACAAAAGGCCATCAAAGCAGCGGAAATAATGAGTCATAAAACTTTTTTTGAAAGAATTCAAAACAGATTCTTACCCCTTGCCGGTCTTCTGTGGAGTATTTTCCTCAACTATGATGGTTTCTTTCCGAAAAGCCAGCCTCTGCCTGACATTGCTCTGCCTGACGATGTTCTGCGCGGCCCAGATACCCGAGCCGATGCAGCCGGTCCGTCTGGTCAACGATTATACCGGTCTGCTGGCCCAGGAAGATATGATCCGTCTCAACCGGCGGCTGGTCGCCTACGACGACTCGACCTCGACTCAGATCTGCATCGTCATTCTCGATGATTTGGGAGGCTACGACATCCTGCAGATGGCCTATGCGATAGGAGAGAAATGGGGTGTGGGGCACGGACACGACAATGGCATCGTGCTGCTGGTCAAGAACAAAACAGCCAATAGCGGCGGAGAAGTCGCATTTGCCACGGGTTATGGTGTGGAGGCCCGTCTGACCGATGCCCTGTGCCGGCGTCTGATTGAATACGACATCCTGCCCCATTTCCGGGAAGGACGGTACTACGAAGGGCTCAATCAGGCCGTGACCGACATTATCACCATTATGTCAGGAGAATATCAGGCGGAATACAGCGATGGAGAATTGAGTACAGGCGATATTCTTATGCTGCTGTTGTTTTTTGTGGTCATTCCCTGTCTTGCCGTCTGGTTGGCCTACCGATACGAGAAAAAACATCCTCATTCGGGCGACGACAGCGGCCCCCACATTTTCATCAGCGGCCCCGGGAACTTCGGTGGTTTCGGCGGTTTCGGTGGAGGCAATTCCGTCGGCGGTCTGGGAGGATTCGGCGGATTCGGAGGAGGACACTTCGGAGGCGGTGGCGCCCGAGGAGGCTGGTAATCAGGATTCTTCTGTCAATTGCATCATCCGGCTGAGGTATTTGCCGATAATGTCAAATTCAAGATTGACGACAGAGCCGGGCTGAATTTCCGCAAAATTGGTATGATCGTGGGTATAGGGAATGATGGCTACGGAGAAACCGTCTTTCCGGGAATCGCAGACCGTCAGACTGACACCGTTGACGCAGACCGAGCCTTTTTCCACTGTCATATAGCCCTGACGCGCCATGGCCGCATCGAAAGGATATTGGAAAGAATAACGCCAGCTGCCTTCGGTCTGAGCCACAGCAGTGCAGACCGCCGTCTGATCCACATGACCTTGGACGATATGACCGTCGAGACGGCCGTGCACCCGCATGCTGCGCTCCAGATTGACTTTGTCGCCCACTTTCAGAAGACCGAGATTGCTGC
>JAZRWU010000242.1:0-2308 GCA_045599885.1 Bacteroidales bacterium
AAGACAGGCCGACAAGGCGACCCACAGACGGAAATTATGGATTTTCATTGCTATTTCGATTGAAAATTTCACATCACTATATCGAAACAAAGATATGAAAGGAATAGCACAATTTCAACAGTCAAGCGCAAAATCAGGATATTTTTCGGCCGGGAATCTCCACAGTCTCCCCTTTCCGGCACGACAGGCAGCAGTCGGCCACGACACACGACTCACAAAGCGGACGGCGGGCCTGACAGACGTATCTTCCGTGCAGAATCAGCCAATGATGTGCTCTCGAAAGCAAAGATTCGGGGATGTTGGCCAGCAGAATCTTCTCGGTTTCCTCGGGCGACTTCGAACCGCAGGTCAGGCCGATGCGGTTGGAAACGCGGAACACGTGTGTATCGACCGGCATGGCGGGCTTGTCGAAAGCGCAGATCAGCATCACGCTGGCCGTCTTGCGTCCCACTCCCGGCAGCGTCAGCAGCTCCTCCATCGTGTCGGGCACCTCGCCGCCATAGCGTTCCACCAACTGACAGGCACAGTCGGACAAATGGGCGGCCTTGGCATTGGGATAGGAAATGCTGTGGATATAACCGTAAATCTCCTCCACCGACGAGTGGGCCATCGCCGCCGCATCGGGCATCGCCTCAAACAAATCGGGCGTCACCATATTGACGCGTTTGTCGGTGCATTGCGCCGAGAGCATCACCGCCACCAACAGTTGAAACGGGCTCCCGAAATTCAGTTCCGTCGTCGCGTCGGGCATCTGCTCCGCAAACCGGCGGAGCACTTCCTCATATCGTTGCTTTTGCGTCATAGTTCTTTTCTTTCGTCACAAAGGTAGTGAAAAAGGACGAAAGAATAACGGACAGCTTTGGGCTCGACTCTATCGGTCTTCGGCGGACGAAGGGCGCACGGGACGCACAGGAAGACCGGAGTCACGACCGCTGTGGGTCATGGTCCGATTATTGGAGAGGGAGAAGAGGCGCCAAGCGTCGTCCGTGTCGTCCGTATATAGCGAGCCGGACCAGTAGTAGCCTCGGCTGCCAGCGTAGTACAGATCTCTATTGATGCGGATTCCGGCAGCCGGAAGAAAGATGCTATTTCCTTCGTGGCCCGGCTTCCTGCTTACCACTTTCCAGCCGCTGACGTCGCCCAGGGTAGTCCATGTCCAGGAGCAGTTGTCGCTGTTCAACAGCTCATCAAACTCATCTTTGGTGGGCATACGCCAGTCACCGCCCCAATTGGCGCGAGCGGCATCGTCATCAGAAGCCTGGTAGTTCGACACACTGAAGTCAAGCCCGGGAAGGATCTCGCCCCAAGCGAAATAATCGCCATACTCTTCGGGTTTGGTGGATCCGATATTGCAGGTGGCCCATTTGACACTGAGGCCGAGGTCAACAGCCACATGTTCTTCACTACTATCAAGTGCTGGAGTCTCCGGTTCATCCACATTCTCACAAGATTGGAAGGCAAAGCCCAACACCACGGCAAATCCCAAAACAAACAGATTCTTTTTCATATTCCATCGGTTAAATCCAACCCCAAAAGTACCCCCTTTCCAACAAAGGTGCAAGTCATACAAAAGAACGTATTGACAAAACCGCAAAACTTCTTATTTTTGTTGGAAATTACCGGACGGATGAGATGGCGCAAATACATAGGGTATGCGGTGGCGGCAGTGTGGATACTGTCGTCCTGCACCAAAGTCTATGTTGAGGACCCCCTTGACAGACAAATCATCATCATCACATCCATCGGCGCATCGGGCAACAACGGCTACAACGACCTTATCACCAAAGGCCTTACCAGAGTCTATATGGACCATAGCGGAGTCAGTATGAACTATCTGACTCCCGAATCGATGGAACAGGCAGAAGACATGGCCTACAGATGGCTGAAGAAGAACAACCGGAAGGCGGCACACACCCTGCTGATTCTCGCCGGCTCCGACTACCTCGAACTGGCCCGGGAAATACTGTCCGACACCGATTTAAGCACAGAAAACGACGTCGCGGTACTGGTTTTTGAAATACCGGAATTACCGCCTTCGCAAAACGGCATTCAGGCTTCTTCGTTTATGATTCCGATGGACGAGGCATCCTACCAGGCCGGGGTATATGCGGCCGAGACGGGCAGCGTCAATCCTCTTGCCTGGCTTGCCAACCCTCCAGACCCCTTGCTGACCAAACCCGCCGATGGTTTTGAGGAAGGATACCGGTCCGTGACCGGGCAAGTGCCTGACAGAAAATACCTCAGTGATGACTGGCACGGCTATTCCATGGACAAGGAAGCCTATATGCAGATGGAGGAGATAGACGGA
>JAZRWU010000243.1:0-11163 GCA_045599885.1 Bacteroidales bacterium
GGCCTTGTTGGTGGCGTTGATGGCCTCCTGAAGTTTTCCGCACTTGACCATTTCCATCAAGCCGCCTTCTTCCTCCACGCTGACGAAAAGCTTCCAAGCCTGTTCGGCCAAAGCTGCGGTAAGGTTTTCGATGTAGTAAGAACCACCGGCGGGATCAACGACCTTGTCGAAATGGGATTCTTCCTTGAGAAGCAACTGCTGGTTGCGGGCGATACGCTCGGAGAAATCAGTGGGCTTTTCGTAAGCGGCGTCAAACGGGGTGACCGTAATGGAATCCACACCGGCGATGGCGGCACTCATGGCTTCCGTCTGGCTGCGGAGCATATTGATGTAAGGATCGAAAACGGTCTGGTTGTAACGCGAGGTCACCGCATGGATTTTCATCTTGCAGGCGCAGCGGCAGATGCCGTCTTCGGGGTTCTTACCGCAATGGCAGGCGGGCTTGTAGGCTTCAACGATTCTGGCCCAAAGCATACGGGCGGCGCGGAATTTCGCGATTTCCATAAAATAGTTGGAACTGATGCCGAAGGAGAAATTGATCTTCTTGGCCACATCCTCAGCAGGAATGCCGGCTTCGGCCAGGCTGCGCATATATTCGTTACCCCAAGCCAAAGCATAACCCAGTTCCTGATAGCAGTAAGCACCGGCGTTCGACAGATTGAAAGCGGCGACGTTGAGGAAACGGTATTTCTTGAGAGGAGCCAGAATCTTAAGCAGCTCGGCAGCACCGGAAAGCCCATCCGCAGTATCGGCGCCTGTTTTCAGCATGGCTCCAATCGGGTTGTAAACGACAGCACCGTTGAGTTTGTCAAGATCATAACCTTTCTTGGTGAAATAGGCAACCAAAGCTTCTGCCTGTTTGGCGGCGAGATTGGGAGCGACACCGAAAGTGAGTTCAACGCATTCAGCGCAGACGTCCTTCAACAGGATTTCCAAGGCGGCTTCGTCAAGCACCTTGTTGTCGCAACAGAATTGAATGGAATTGACACCTTTGTTGAGAATGTCGAGAACTTTTTCATTGGTGGCCTTCGGATCCGACGCTTTGACGGTCTGACGGACATTCCATTCATTGCAGGCTTTCGTACCACGTACATACGGGAACTGGCCGGGTTTGGAATCAGTGTCCAGACCTTTCAGATCTTCTTCGCGATAGAAGGGCTGCACTTTGAATCCGTCGTTTGTTCTCCAAACGAGTTTTTTCTCGAATTCGGCACCTTTCAGATCGACGGTGATTTTCTCCATCCATTCTTCGGTGGAGATTGGCGGAAATTCGGAGAAAAGTTTTTCTTTGCTATCTGCCATGATAAATTATTTGAGTGAATAATATTATGATATAATTCTGATGTGCAAAGTTACTCTTTTTTTTCTACTTAGTAACGATGAAAAAATAAGTTGGTAAAATACTGATAGATTTTTGAGGATAGATTTCTTTTGGAAGAGGGAGTTTAGCGGGCTAAACGACCGATGAGAAAAGAAATATAGACCAAAAAAATTCATATAGTTTACCAAGTTGTTTTTTAGGAGTTACTTATTTCAATTTCTGTCCGATAAACAGAATGTTTTGGCTGGAACATTCCCGGATAATGAAAATAAAGGGCCGGTCCACATGGAAATCAATGATTCTCTCATGGGCGGGTCCGATAGAAGTGAGTTTCGACGTAACTATGGTCACCGCGGCAGCTTCCGTGCCTTTCTCGTTCACATCGACGAAGGTCTTTTGCCGCACCTGGTCGATGGCAAGCGGCATCGGCGACATTTTGGAGAAATCGGCATCGGTCGAAAAGGCTTTCTCCATTCCCATCGCTTTAAGGATGTCGTTCAGCGTGATGTCAAATTCCATTTTGAATTTGGGCAAAGTCAGATTCACTTCGCGGTCGAAAAGAGAAGCGGTGAGTTCTTTCCATTCATCGGAGTTGAGAGAATCCGTCACTTGCTCCCAGCTCAGTTCCGGATCGGGCAGCAGAATGTCCATAGCGAAGGCTTCGTTCCCGTAGGGCAGTTCGACCATTTGGAAATGCCGGCTTTGAGCGTATGGCAGGTTGTGATGGGCATGCATCATGTCCACGCGCTGCAGGTGCTTGTCGATATCGGTGAAATCGCCTTTTTCGGTCCTGGTGAATTCGAAACTCCAATTGCCGTTGAAATACAGCGCATTGAGGAGTGCCATCATGATAGAGGCATCCGGCTCGTCCAATATTCGGTTGATTTTACCATGCGTTTTGTCGGAGCACCATTGGTTGACAGCATCGACCGTCGCTTTTTTAGCGAAATCTGCGGTCTTGATTTCAGAAGCATAATATTTTTCCGCTTGATGGATGAAATCTTTATAAACTTTCAGTTCGGGATTCACCCAAATGGAATTGGCCACCTCGAAGACAGTTTTCTTATCCACCTGACCCAAACCTTCAGTCAGTTTTTGGAAATAAGAGTTCATATCCTCGACCGTATAACTTTCAAAGCCCAAAGTGTTGAGCATTTCCTGAGCTGTAATGCCATCGGCGCCGATAGCGGTCATGGACAAGGCCAGCGAAAGACTGAAGGGAGAGACGAAACTGTTTTCACTATCATAGGGTTTGCCTAAGCTCTGAAAGAGGTGAAAACAGAATGAATTGACATCTTCCGCCATCTGAGCTTCCGTTTTACTGAAATCAAAATATTGCCTTTCGGCAGGGATTTCGGGCTCCTCGAAGGGAGTGTTGCAGGAGGAGGCCGTTAAAGAGGTAAGTGCCATAAACAGAATGAGATAATTAAACAGCGTTTTCATATTGAGAAGTGTGATAAAGGGCTCATTGTCCGAAGGCGGTACGGAAAACCGCTTCGGTCTCGTCCGGATGAAACCAATGACAATTCGGTTCACGTCGGAACCAGGTCAATTGTTTCCGGGCATATTTGTGTGAATTGAATTGGATTTTGGCGACAGCGTCGTCCAAACTGCCGTGGCCGTCAAAATAATCGAACAGTTCCTGATAACCGACGGTGTTGAGGGCGTTGAGTTGCCGATAGGGCAGCAACGTCCTCGCTTCTTCTTCCAGCCCTTCTTCCATCATGGCCAGAACGCGCTGGTCAATGCGTCGGTAAAGCTCTTCCCTGTCTCGATTCAGACAGATTTTGATGATGTCGAAATCGCGTTTTTTGGGTTCTTTGCGGCGGAAGGAGGAATAAGGCTTCCCTGTCATAAGACATATTTCCAAACCGTGCAGAACCCGTTTCGGATTCTTGCGGTCCACTTCGTCATAGTATTCCGGATCGAGCAGCCGAAGTTGGGCCAGAAGGCTGTCCAGCCCTTCCCGTTCATATTGACTGAGCAAATCTTTCCGTAAGGTGGCATCCACATCGGGCATATCGTCAATTCCTCGGCAAATGGCGTCAATATAGAGCATGGAACCGCCGCAAAGCAAAAGCCGTTGATGCCCATGTCCAAAATAGTCTTCAAGCAGTTTTAAGGCATCCGCTTCGAAACGTGCGGCGCTGTAGTAATCGTGAATGGAAAGATTCCCCACGAAAAAATGGGGGACTTGCTTCATTTGCTCAGCATTGGGAGCGGCTGTGCCGATTCTCATCTCGCGATACATCTGCCTTGAGTCGCAGGAAAAAACAGGCGAACCCAATTCGCGGGCAAGCTGCAAACTGAGTTCGGTCTTTCCTACGCCGGTCGGGCCGGTCAGTATCACCAGAGTCTTCATTGGCTAGAAATCGTCGTAACCTCCTGAAGAAGAGAAATCTTCTCCAAAACCTTCGTTGAAACCTTCACTGTTAAGTTCTTCCATGTCGAATTCAGTGTCGCCGTAAAAATCACTGTCCATATCCAGCTTTTCAGCCATTTTCTTGGCGGCCGCTTCCGTCTTTTTTTCAAATTCCTCGAAATCCACGTGCTGTTTGGGCGCTTTTCCGAGTTTGTGGACGCATTCGGCTTTATCAAGATGTTTCCCCGGAACCACTTCCTCAAGTTCCATGAAGAAACCTCTTTCCGTCAGGTAGTCGAACATGAAAACCATTTTTTGTCCCTCTTCCTCAACGAGTTCACTCAGATGAGTCCGATCCATCACCCAAGTGTCGATTTCGGGATTGTTGTCCATTTCAATCAGTGTGATTTCCACTTCCTTCTCCCATTCGTCATCGCAGACGAAGAAGGAGGACATTTCGTCTTTGTCATAACCGACGCTTTCAAGGACCGCATGATGCAAATCGATGAAAAGAGCCTCGGAATCAATGATGATACTCCGTTCGAAGCGGTCCACCTCGTCGGAGAAAATGCGGAATCTGTATATCATAGTAATCCTCCTCTGATAATACCTCGGGATGAGCCTTGGATGAATTTGACAATATTATTGCGTTCCGGTGTGTCGGGGAGTTCGGAAACGACCATTTCGAGGGCATCGCTGACATTTTTACCCGACATGAAGATAAAACGGTAAACGTCCTGGATGTTGTGTATCTGCTCATCGCTGAAATGGCGTCGGCGGAGCCCCACCGAATTGATGCCGCAATAGGCCAGCGGCTCACGTCCCACCATGGCATAGGGAGGCACGTCTTTGCTGACTTTGCTGCCACCTTGGATGATGCAATGGGCACCGATGCGGGTGAACTGATGGACCAGAGAACCGCCGCTGATGATGGCCCAGTCTTCGACCTGCACCTCGCCGGCGAGTTGGGCCGTGTTGGACATGATGATATGGTCGCCCAGGCGGCAATCGTGTGCGATATGACAATATGCCATGATCAGGCAGTCGTTACCGACGACAGTTTTGCCTTTGGATGCGGTGCCGCGGTGGATGGTGACATATTCACGGATATTGTTGTTGTCGCCGATTTCGACGGTGGTGTCTTCTCCCTTGAATTTGAGGTCTTGAGGCACTCCGCCGATGGTGGCGCCTGGGAAGATGTTGCAGTTGTTGCCGATTCTTGTTCCGGAAAGAACGGTGGCGTGGGGGTAAATATGACAATTGTCACCGATGACGACATTGCCGTCAATGTATGCGAAAGGATCGATGGTGACGTTCTTTCCTATTTTGGCGTCTGGATGGATAAAACAGTTGACTTCCATATCGGTGTAAGAATTATATTATTTGGTTTGTCCCGCGGTTCCCTGACGGATGAGGCGGGCGAGGCCGTTGTTGACCCGATGCCCCGGGCGCGTTGCGACGATGAAGGCTTTCAGCGGTTGGCCGATTAAGGCCAGATCGCCGATCAGGTCGAGAAGTTTGTGGCGGGCGGGCTCGTTGCAGAATTGCAAAGGCCTGTTGTTGACATATCCCAATTGTTCGGCCGGCTTATGGGAAGTTCCCATGATGTCGGCGATGCGGTCAAGATTATCCTGACTGATGGGCCGGTCATAAATCACCAGCGCATTGTCGAGGTCTCCGCCTTTGATGAGGTTGTGACTCACAAGTTGCTCGATTTCACGGACAAATACAAATGTCCGGCAGGCAGCGATTTCATCTTCAAATTGGTCCAGGCTGTCGAGTTGGGCAAATTGATTGTTGAGGATGGGCGAATCAAAACCGATCATGGTCGCGATGCGGAAACCGTCATAAGGCAGCAGCACAATGGAACTGCCGCTTTTAGGGTCGGAGAATTCTATGGCTTTGTCCACAGTGAGATAATCCTTCTCAAGTTCCAATTCCAGGATGCCGGCTTTTTTGATGTTTCTGACATATTCGATGGCGCTGCCGTCGAGAATCGGCACTTCCGGACCATTGACTTCGATAATACAGTTGTCAATTCCAAGGCTGTAGAGGGCGGCGCAGGCATGTTCGATAGTGCTGACGGACACGCCGTCTCTGACCAGCACGGTGCCTCGTTCCGTTTGCTCGACATATTCAGCCAAGGCAGGGAGTTCAGGTTTATTCTCCAAATCCACACGTCTGAAAACCAATCCTGTACCGGCTGGAGCAGGAAGGAAGACGGCTGTCAGAACGATGCCCGTATGAAGTCCTTTCCCGCTGACTGTGAAAGCTTGCTGTATGGTGAGTTGTTTGGACATTATTTGTCTTGTTTTTTCAGTTCGTTCAATTCTTTCCGTAAGGTTGTCAGCTCCTTATAGAGATCGGGCAGTTTGCGGAAAATGGAGTAGGAGCGCAGGTAATCCTTGATAGGCATGGCCGGGGAGCCGAATTGGGCGCTTTCGTTGCTTTTCACATCCGAAATGATGCCTGTCTGTGCGGCCAGCGTCACTCCATCCGTGATATGCAGATGGCCGGCTACTCCCACCTGACCGGCAATGACGCACTGTTTGCCGATTTTGGTCGAGCCGGCGATGCCGGATTGGGCAGCCATGACGGTGTTCTCTCCGATTTCCACGTTGTGGGCAATCTGTATCAGATTGTCGAGCTTGACACCTTTGTGCAGGATAGTGGAACCCATAGTGGCCCGGTCGACGGTGGTGTTGGCGCAGATTTCCACATTGTCTTCCACAATCACATTGCCTATTTGAGGGATTTTTTTGTAGGAACCGTCGCTTTGAGGGGCATGTCCGAACCCATCCGCTCCGATGACGACGCCCGCATGCAAAATACAGTTGTCACCGATGAGGCAGTCGTGGTAGATGCGGACTCCCGGATAAAGAATGCAGTTTTTACCGATATGGACATTTTCTCCCAAATACACTTGAGGATAAATCTGTGTGCCTTCTCCCACATGGACACCTTCGGCCAGATAACTGAAAGTGCCAACATAAACATTCTCGTCCAGTTGGGCCGATTCTGCTATGAATACCTGATTATCAATCCCTTTTTTCTTTGGCTTGAATTGTTCTGCCAGTTGAAGAAGCTGCGCCAAAGAAGCGTAAGCGTCATCTACCCGTATCAAAGTGGCCGAAACCGGACTCTCAAGAGCAAAATCTTTGTTGATTAAGACAATACTCGCTTGGGTAGTGTATAAATATTGGGAATACTTGGGATTGGACAAAAAGGAGAGACCACCGGGCTTGCCTTCCTCAATTTTGGTAAAAGTGCTGACACTGGCTTCAGGGTTGCCCTCGACGGTGCCATGAAGGAAGGAAGCGATTTGTGCAGCGGTAAATTCCATATCGTTTATTTTTTTACAAATTTACGAAAAAAAGGCTTATCTGATGTAGGCGTATGCGTGCTTTCTGATTTTTTTCGAAAGTACATCTATATTCAGAATATCAGAAGCCTGGGAAATCGGTTGAATACTTCCGTCATTGAACAGAATCTCAATGCCGTAGTCGTTGTTGTCGTATATGTTGCTGCTGACATCGCTGACGGCCATGAAGAAGCGGGCGTCCTCCAGGCTGATGCCAAAGCGTTCCGAGATTCGTTTGAGGTCTTCCTGAATCCGTTGTCTGCTGGGATTTTTTTCAGAAAGTTCAATTTTGAATAATCTGCGGTTGAGGAAGTTGCGGCAGAGTGTCGATAATACGGTGTCTTCGCAGATCTGCCAATACTTGATGGCGGACCAGATATCGCTGTCATCGAGTTGGAGGAAATAATCGAGAGACTCTTCGCTGACTTCACCCTCCTTCAGTTTGTCGGAAAGGAAGAAATCGAGTGCAGGCGATGCCTGAAGCTGAAGCCCTTGCGCCTTTAGAAATTTTGCCCGGTTCAAAAGGTTGAGCAGCATTTTCTCGGCGGCAATAGAGGTCTTATGCAGATATACCTGCCAATACATCAGCCGTCGGGCCATCAGAAAATTCTCGATGGAGTAAATGCCTTTGGCTTCGACCACCAGACGGTCATCCACCACATTGAGCATCCGGATGATGCGGTCGGAACCGATATTGCCTTCCACCACGCCGGTATAGAAACAATCGCGTCTCAAATAATCCAGACGATCAACATCCAACTGACTGGAAATCAGTTGGTGAAGAAATTGCTTAGGATAAGTTCCCTGGAAAATCCGTATGCAGAGATCAAGTTTTCCGTCAAACTCCCGATTGAGCCTTTCCATCAGTTTGAGCGAAATGGTCTCGTGTTCCACATGGTGGAAAAGCACAGGCTCCAGCACGTGCGAAAAAGGTCCGTGCCCGATGTCGTGTAGCAAGACGGCGGCTGTCAATCCCTCCGCTTCTTTGTCGGTGATCTCATGACCTTTGAGCCGGAGCTGACGTATGGCCTCCGTCGCCAAATGCATTGCCCCGGTGATGTGTTGAAAACGGCAGTGCTTGGCTCCCGGATACACAATATCGGAAAGTCCGAGCTGCTGAATACGTGTCAGGCGATAGAGATAGGGATGCTGATACAATTCATACAAAAAGCCTGTCGGCAGGTTGATGAAGCCGAACACAGGGTCATTGATGATTTTTTGTTTTACAGCCATAGATAATCCGATGCATGGTCTCACAATCGTCATTGCAGAAATCCTGCCATAGTTCCCTGCAAATTCTGTGCCTCGCGTCGTGCGGCTTCGGCGAAATCGGCCTCTTTGGAAGCATAAAGAATCTGCCGTGAGGCGTTCACAATCAGACCGCAATCTTCTGTCATCGCAAAGCGGACCACTTCTTCGAGGCTTCCGCCTTGTGCGCCGACGCCGGGAACCAGCAGAAAATGTTCTGGAACATGTTTGCGTACCGTACTTAATAGACTGCCGTTGGTCGCTCCCGCTACATACATCATCTGATTTTTATCGCCCCATTGCTGGGATTTATCCAAGACCTTCTCAAAAAGCTGAACACCCTCGGCATCTTCCGTGCGTTGGAAATCCATGGAGCCTTTGTTGGAAGTCAAGGCAAGCAGAATCACCCATTTATTTTCGTAACTCAAAAAAGGTGACACACTGTCCTCGCCCATATATGGAGCTACGGTGACGGCATCAATCGGCAGATCCTCGAAAAAGCATTTGGCATACATTTTGGAGGTGTTGCCGATGTCTCCCCGTTTGGCATCGGCGATGATGAACAGGTCGGGATAATTTTCCCGGATGTATCGTACGGTTTTCTCAAAGGCGGTCCAGCCTTTCAGACCGTAGGATTCGTAAAATGCCAGATTGGGCTTGTAGGCGATACAAAGGTCGGCTGTGGCGTCAATAATGGCTTTGTTGAAGGCGAAAATCGGATCTTCCTCTTCCAGAAGGTGAAGCGGTATTTTGTTCAAGTCGGGATCCAGGCCTACGCAAAGGAAAGATTTTTTGGTCCTGATATGACCGATAAGTTCTTGACGTGTCATGTTGTTCGGATAGTTCAAAAAAGTTGGGGACTGCTTATATTTCACTGGCTTTCAGACGCTCAGCGTTTTCGGCAATGGTGAGCTGATCAATAATGCCTTGAAGATCTCCATCCAGAACGGCGCTCAGATTGTATAAGGTCAGATTGATGCGGTGGTCGGTGACACGGGCCTGAGGATAATTGTAGGTCCGGATTTTTGCCGAACGGTCGCCTGTCGAGACCATGGTCTTACGTTTGGAGGTGATTTCGTCCAGATATTTCTGATACTCCATATTATATATCCGCGTGCGCAATTCCTGAAAAGCGTGAGCCTTGTTCTTGAGCTGGGAGCGTTCATCCTGACATTGGACGACGATGCCTGTCGGAATGTGAGTCAGACGGATGGCGGAATAGGTCGTATTGACGCCTTGACCTCCAGGACCGGACGAACAGAATGTGTCAATCTTCACATCCGATTCTTTAAGTTCGATATCGAATTCTTCCGCTTCGGGCAATACGGCCACCGTGGCGGCTGAGGTATGGACACGACCTTGGGTTTCTGTCTGCGGCACTCTTTGTACGCGGTGCACCCCCGATTCGTATTTCATAATACCATAGACATTCTCGCCACTGACAGTGAAGATGATTTCTTTATATCCGCCGCTGGTCCCGGGATTGCTCGAAGTGACTTCGGTCTTCCATCCTTTGATTTCGCAGAATTTGGTGTACATACGGTATAAATCACCGGCAAAAATGGCAGCTTCGTCGCCCCCGGTTCCGCCGCGTATCTCCACAATGGCGTTTTTGCCGTCTTGGGGGTCCGCAGGGATAAGCAGCAGTTTGATTTCTTCTTCGAGAAGCGGCTGCCGTTCCAAACTCTGATTGAGCTCTTCTTTGGCCATTTCGCGCATCTCGGCGTCACTCTCATTTTCGAGAATGTCTTTGGCATCATCGATATTCCGTATCAGTCTTCTGTATTCCTGACTGGCTTTGACGATGTTTTCAAGCTCTTTATAATCTTTGTTGAGCTTGACGAAACGCTTCATGTCCGAAATGATTTCGGGATCAGCGATCTGTTTGGAAACTTCATCGAATTTCGCTTGGATCCAGTCCAGTTTTTCGAGCAGGGGATTGGCAGCCATAGTGTCAGGTTCTCAATATTCGAAAGTGCCGTATTCGCTTTCAATAATCAATTTGTTGCCTTCGGACGATTCTCCCACATAGCCGATTACTTGGGCGTCAATTCCGAAACTCTTGGATATCTCAATGACTCTTTGGGCGTTTTCGGCGTTCAGATACACCTCGAGACGGTGCCCCATGTTGAAGACTTTGTACATCTCCTGCCAATCGGTTCCGGATTGTTCCTGAATGGTCTTGAAAAGCGGAGGAATCGGGAACATATTGTTCTTGACGATTTTCTTGTTTTGGACGAAATGCAGGATTTTGGTCTGGGCTCCACCGGTACAATGCACCATTCCGTGTATCTGAGGCCTCATTTCATCTATCAGGCGTCTGACCACGGGAGCGTAGGTGCGGGTAGGAGAAAGAACCATTTGTCCGGCATTGACACCGCTCAGGCCTTCAACGGCATCGGTCAGTTTGAGCTTTCCGGAATAGACCAGCTCTTCAGGAGTGGCCTGGTCGTAACTCTCGGGATATTTTTCGGCCAGATATCTGGCGAAGACGTCATGGCGGGCCGAGGTGAGTCCGTTGCTGCCCATACCGCCGTTGTAGGCCTTTTCGTAGGTCGCCTGACCGAAAGAGGCCAGACCGACAATGACATCGCCCGCTTCAATATCGGCATTGTTGATGATATCGCTGCGTTTCATACGGCAGGTGACTGTGCTGTCCACGATGATCGTCCGGACCAAATCACCCACATCGGCGGTTTCTCCTCCGGTGGCATAGACTCCGACGCCCATCTCTCTCAATTCGGCCAGCAGTTCGTCCGTCCCGTTGATGATGGCGGAAATGACCTCGCCCGGAATGAGATGCTTGTTGCGCCCGATAGTCGAAGAAACCAGGATGTTGTCCACTGCGCCTACGCAAAGCAGGTCGTCGAT
>JAZRWU010000244.1:0-13177 GCA_045599885.1 Bacteroidales bacterium
CGGCATGGGAAATGCGCCGCGTTGGCATTTCCCTTTCGCCAGGCCAACCATTCCACCAGATATCCCCTATCACACAAAGCCGCCGCCAACTGTTCACTGACCGTGGCGACTCCACCCATCGAAGGATAATCTTGCAGCAGAAAGAGGATTTTTTCCATATTCTCCATCTTTAGTTTTTCCTCAAACGCAACAGCAGGGCTTTCACAAAGGGCTTGAAAGACAGCCGGCAACGCAGCAGCCGCAGCGCCCCGCACAATCTGGCGGCATAAGCGGCATCGCCCGTCTGCCAGGCATAGTGCATATAATCAGCCACGTGTCCATCACAATATGCCTGCATCGGGGCTTTATCCACACCCAAAGCCGCCGCCACCTGCATCGTCTGCACGAAACAGTCCAAGGCGAAGGTGTAATAGCGCTGGGGGTTCCGGCTATGGCTGACCGACTCGTTCTGGACGCGATAGGCCAGATGGTTCTCCGCCATGAAATAGGCAGGACCGGCATCGAGCAGAAAAGCCGTCACGGGAATATCCTCTGCCTTAATATCCTTTCCGACAAAAAGTTCCGGATGTTCCGCATAGGCTTCCTCTATGATGGATTTGCGGTAACAGGCGGCCGACAACACGATTTCGGGACACAGATGCCGTGAAAGGAAACGGGCCGCCGCTGCTTTGCCGTAATCCGAAGGATTGTAGATATCGCCGGTGATATTCCCGTTATTTTCAACATATTGCTGGGTTTCCTGATAAAAAGAACGCCAATTGGAATGGACGATGGAGACATCGGGATGGTTTTCGAGCACGGCAATTTCTTTGGCGAGTTTCTCCGAATCTGTCCAGAAATCATCGCCGCCACAATCTCCGATATAGCGTCCGCGGGCGAGTTGCAGGCAGTCAAAATAGTTGCGGGTGATGCCTTTGTTGCTTTCGTTCAACTGAAGTACGATACGGTTGGGATAGCGCCGCTGATACTCGCGGCAAATATCGGGCGTGCGGTCGGTAGAGGCATCGTCTCCGACAATCACCTCATAATCGAAGGGACAACGCTGGTCCAAAACCGAATCGAGACAGGTCGCAATATAATCTTCCTGATTGTAGCACAGCACAATAACAGAAACCAAAGGTTCCCGTTCCGTGGTCTGATGATTCGCCTCCTGTCCGTTCATTGTCCTATTGTCCATCCTTCATCCAGCTATTCCGCCATCAGAAAAAATATTTTGAGAACCTGTTTTGAATTATCTGTCAAAAATAATGACAAAGTAGAGCAAATCAAACGAATTGTGAATAATCACCGAAAAAAGACCTCTTATGTTTTCCTCTTAGGACCTGTTTTGAAATGATTTCCCGACTTTCGGCGAATGGTTTTGAGCAGATTGACCATATGAGCGAAGAAGCATAGCGGGCCTATGTGACTGAGCGAATATTGGCAAGATGCCAAAACCATTCGCCGAAAAAATCAGCCGACACAGACCTCGTACACATTCTCCCGCTTAAAATACTTCCGAGCCAAAGCCTGCAAATCGGAGGGAGAAATCTGCTTCATGATTTGAAGCTCATGTTCATATTGAGACATGGACATACCGACGGATTCGGCAGAGATGAAGAGGTCGGAGAGAAAGAAAGGACCGTCAAGAATACGGGCATATTCGCCGGAAAGATAATTATGGACTAAACGCATTTCTTCGGAAGCAAGAGGATAATCACGGAGTTTCCGCATTTCATTGTACACGCCTTCGCGGAGCAAATCGGTGTATTGAGTGGCGGTCTGGGTGGAAATATCGATGTAGGAAGAATCGCGGTAAATGGTATGGGAAGACTGAATACCGTAGGTGTAACCTTTTTCCTCACGCAGAGAAGTCATGAGACGGCTGCCGAAATAGCCTCCGAGAACGGTATTCAGGACTTTGAGACCGATAAAATCGGGATGATTGATACCGGGAAGAGGCAGGGAAAAACGCAATGCAGACTGAAGAGAATCCTGGCGGGGAAGGAACAGGACTTTCTCGGAAGAAGGAGAAGCGGGCGGATAGGAGGCCAAAGGAAGTTGAGAAGATGAATCATGGCTGTTCCAACCCTGTCCGAAGGCCAATTCAAGAGAATCCAAAGTATCGGGACGGATATCGCCGGTCAAGACAAGGGTGGTTCGGGACGGACGGTAATACAGATTATGGAATTCATGTAGAAGAGATGAACCGAAATGTTCAAAATCGGACTCGGAAAGTTGTTTGCCATAGGGATGATTGGAACCGAAGAGCAATTCGTTCATCTGAGTGTTGGCCACCACCTGCACTTTCTCTTTATCTATTTTCCAACGCTGATAACGTTGTTCCAAAGCAAGCCGGGTCTCGGATTCAGGATAAGAGGGTTGGGTATAGATGTCCCGGAGCAGCGATACAGTCTCATAGAAATGTTTTCTCGGCGTGCATAGGGTGATATACATATATTCCATACCGCCGGAATAATAAAGATAGGCGCCGTAATAGTCGAAACGTTCGGCAATCTGAGAAGCGCTCAGATCCCGGCTTCCTTCCTTGAGAAGGAGATTGCTGAAATGAGCCACCATCTTCCGGGGCTGAAATGCGGCTCCGGCCTGCGTCATGATATCCAAACGCAAAAGATCCGGCGCGTGGGTGGGCCGATAATGGACAGACACGCCGTTGGAAAGGACAGTATGATACAATTCCGGAATCGGCATGGGCGGCAGTTGTCCTATCTGCGGAGGAATACGGTTCATAGGGTATGTCTCTTGAGAAAAATTTCCTGTTGAATACAAGAAGGAAGCTCTTCCTGATAATGTGTGACCATTATCAAAGTCTTACCCTCTCTTTGTCCGAACTGATCGATGATATTTTTGACCCGACGGCGATGATAAGTGTCCAGACCGTGCAAAGGCTCGTCCAGAATCAACAGGCTGGGATCTTTGACAAATGCTCTCGCCAACAGGCACAAACGTTGTTCTCCGGACGAAAGCTGCAGGAACGAGCGGCCGATAAGAGCCTCCACGCCAAACAGACGCATCCAAAAACGGCAGATGTCGCGTTGTTCGGGTCTGGGACGGACGTAGAGTCCGATGCTGTCGTGAAGACCGCTGGCCACGATGTCCTCGGCCGGAATATTCTTGAGATAGGCCCGGTGCATTTCCGGACTGATATATCCAATGTGACGCTTGATTTCCCAAATACTCTCCCCGCTTCCTCTCGGACGGCCGAAAAGGCGTAAATCGCAAGCGTAACTCTGAGGATTGTCGGCGCATATCAGGCTGGTCAATGCCGACTTGCCGCTGCCATTCTCGCCCGACAAAGCCCATTTCTCCCCTTTCATCACCTTCCAGTCAAGGCGGTCGAGGATAAGGCGATTCCCATAACGGAGACTGACGCGGTTGAAAGCGACCACTTCATCGGAAAGTGACTGCGACCAAGAGCTGGAGGAGTCGTGGGGCGGGCTCGCCAAAGCCTGACGTTCGGATGGAGAGAGAAGGCCTTCTTCCGGATACTGTGTCCAATAAAGCTCACGGGCGGTCTTGTATGCCTCCGCCGGGACTTTTTCACCTAAACAGCGACCTTCCATCGGATATATCGAGGTGACAAAGGACGGCACATCATCCCAACGCGACAGAATCAATATCAGATGGAGTCCTTGGGCTATCAGGTCTTCCAAGGTATGAGTCAGCATCGGACGGGTCTGGGCATCCAAGCCGATATATGGATTGTCGAGAATCAGGACATCGGGACGGTTGAGCAGCATTTTCATCAGCATGAACTTGCGCAACTCACCGCTGGAAAGATAGACCAAGGGCTTATCCCGCAAGGCTTCCAGTTGGAATTCACGATACAGGGCATCCCGATTGGCCGTATCATCCACCTTGCCGAGCGAATCGTCCAAACTGGGAAGTTCTTCCTGATCGCCCATGTTCCAACGCTGTTGATAATAATAATTGGCATCGGCCGTGCCGTAGGTGTCACGGAAAGCCATCGCGCGGATTCTGAGCCCGGGAGCATATTCCAGACTTCCGCTGCGCAAGAGAGACTTGCCAATCAGCATATCGGCCAACAGGGACTTGCCGGAAGCATTCGGGCCCACCACTGCCAACTGCTCCCCCGGCCTCATTTCAAAATCGGCAGCTGCGGCCAAACGGCGCTCCGGATGGCGTGCCGTAGCCTGGGTCAAACGGATCAAGCATGTACTTTCCACCTTCTCAGAACCTGTTTTCAACGGTCAGCATCTTGCGGATTCTTTCCAGATCATCGGGGGTATCCACAGCCAGATTCTCCACTTGAGTCTCGGCGACACGAATGCGATAGCCGTTTTCTATCCAGCGGAGCTGTTCCAAGGATTCCATTTGTTCCAAAGGACTTTGAGGGAGCGAGGCCAACTCACAGAGAATATCGCGACGGTAGGCGTATATTCCAATATGTTTGTAGAAAGTATGATGTTCCAGCCATTGCTCCTGAGGCACATTCCGGAGATAGGGTACCACCGAGCGGCTGAAATACAAGGCTTCCGATTGAGGATTGACCAGCACTTTGGGCGAATTGGGATTGGACAATGCCTCCCAACCGTCTTCCGGACGGAATGCCTTGACCAAAGTGGCGATTTGAGTCAGAGACGACTCTGAAGTTCCCGGGAAGCAGGATTTCAGGTCCTCGATCTGGGTGGTTCCTACCAAGGGCTCATCGCCTTGGATGTTGATAATCACATCGGCATCCGAATTCAACAGACGGACAGCCTCGGCACAACGGTCCGTACCGCTTCTATGCTGCGCGGAGGTCATCACCACCCGACCGCCGAAGGCTTGGACCGCCTGATACACACGTTCATCATCCGTGGCGACGCATACCTCATCCAAAGCAGGCGCCACACCTTCATATACCCGCTGAATCATCGTTTTGCCGGCGATGTCCGCCAAAGGCTTGCCCGGAAAGCGGGACGAAGCATATCGTGCTGGAATCAGGCCCAATACTTTCATCATAATTCTGTTTTATCACTTGATGGCAAGGAGATTTCCCGAACATAGAGCTGGGCATTCTCCACCCGGCTCACCCTGACGGGACGTTCTTCCTCTATATAACCGAATTCCGCCACCGCATCGTAGAGAACACCGTCAATGCGGATTTTACCGGAAGGACGCAATATCGTCGAACTGATGCCCTCCCGACCTTCCAAAGGCTGAATGGAAGCCGTCTCAACCGCCACAAAGCCTTCGTCATTATCCTGTATCCGGGTCAAGGCCACTTTCCGGAAGAAGCCTTTCCCCTTTCCGATACGCGAGCCCAACCACAGACAGAGTCCCATGCCGACAAGCATACTCAACAGAACCGTCAGGAATGCCGAATCAAAATCTCCGAAATGGAACTGCCCCGGCTGAAAAGAGACTCTGCCGACCAGTGCGAAGGTCAAGCCCGTCATCATGCAAAGGATGCCGGAGATGCCGCAGACACCGAAACCGGGAATCACCAGCCACTCCAGCACGAGCAAAAGGACACCGAGCAGGAATACAAGGATTTCCCAATATTGCACCAGACCGTCCAGATAGAGCGGGGCGAAATAGAGGACGGCCGCTGCCAGTGCGATGATGCCGGGAAATCCCAATCCCGGACTCTGAAGTTCAAACCAGATGCCGGCCACTATCAGCATAATGAGCAAGGCCCGGAGCGCCGTACCCATCAGACGGCCTTTGAGACGGTCGCCGAAATTCGGCTCGAAAGTCCGGATTTCCGTTTGGGAAAGCGGACAGCTAGCGGAGACAATCTGTTCCACGCTGTCGGCAATGGCATCGCAATAGCCATGCCGCACAGCTTCAGAAGCCGTGAATGTCAAGACTTTACCAGAATCAATAATGCCGGCGACATGCACATCCGGATCGACCATGGCTTCGGCAATGGCCGGATCCCGATGCCAACGGATGAGGGTATCTTTCCCTTGAATCAGCGTATCTTTTCCTTGAGCCTCCGCCGTCGCGCGGATCATAGCCCGCATATACGACTGATATTTGTCGGGAGCGGCGGCACCCGTCTGATCGACCACGGTAGAAGCGCCTATGGTAGCTCCCGGCCGCATATAAATCCGGTCGCAGGCAATGGAAATCAAAGCTCCGGCCGAAGCCGCGTTATTGTCGATGAACACATAGACCGGTATGTCCTCATTGAGGATACGGGTACGGATGGAATCGGCGTAAACCACCTCTCCTCCATAAGTATTCATGTGAAGGACAATGAGTTCCGCACCATCCTGCTCGGCTCGGGCGAAACCCTTGTCGATTTCGAGCCATGAAGCACTGTTGACCTCCTGCTGCAGTTTCACCACACTGACCAAATGTTTCGGGAGTGTATCCATCATCTCCGCCTCCTGCGCCTGGGCTGTCAGCGGCAGCAATGCTGCAAGCACGGGAAAAATCAGGATTTTTCCTAAAGCAGAAAGGAGATGAGAGGTTTTCATATCGTGGAACAAAAGATGACTGCGAAGATATAAATTTTCTCCATCACTGTGGATTGTGAAGGACGATTTCCATCTGCTGACGGACCGATTCCCCGTGAATCGCCTCCATCATAGCTTCTGTGCAATGGGGCTCTATTCCGAAACGGCCGTTTTTCTCCACACGGGAAGCCAGCATCTCACGATAACGTTCCGGCTGAAGAACCGGAAGATTGTGTTCGGATTTGAACTTTCCTATACGGCGGCAGAGTTCCAGACGCCGTGCCAGGAGTTCGAACAATTCATCGTCCAATGCGTCAATCTGAAGTCTCGCCGCCGACAGCCATTGCGAATCCACCTGAGAGGGTTTCCATTCCAGACCGTCCAGAATTTCTTTCAAAGCAGAAGGCTTCAATTGCTGGGCGGCATCGCTTTTGGCCTCTTCGGGGCAACAATGACATTCCACAAACAGGCCGTCGAAACTGAGATTCATCGCCTGTTGTGACAGATCCGCCACAATTTCCCGTCGGCCGGAGATATGACTCGGATCGCAAAGCATCAGCAGATCGGGAAAACGGCGCCGCATTTCGATAGCCAGATGCCATTGGGGCGCATTCCGGTACATTCCAGAGTTCGAAGATGTGAAGCCTCTGTGAATCACCCCGATACGATTTATTCCAGCTGCTTGGAAACGCTCCACGGCCCCCGCCCACAACTCCAGATCGGGGCTGACGGGATTTTTGACCAGCACCGCCACCTCCGCCGCTTTCATGGCATCGGCCAATTCCTGCACCAGAAAAGGATTGACCGTAGTACGGGCTCCCAACCACAGCACATCGATTCCAGCTTTGAGGGCCGCTTCGACATGCCCGGGAGACGCCACCTCGGTTGCCAGACGCATCCCGGTACGGCGACGGACTTCCTGCATCCAGCTCAAAGCCTCTTCTCCTGCCCCTTCAAAAGTATGGGGATGACTTCTGGCTTTCCAGATGCCGGCCCGGAAAATCCGGATTCCCATCTGAGACAATTCTTCTGCGGTGCGGAACAATTGTTCGGGCGATTCGGCGCTGCAGGGTCCGGCCACCATCAAGGGACAATCCATATCCGGGAATATGCTATTGATTTTCTGCTTATTCATTATTCTCTTCCGTATTCAACCGATACTTGAAATTTTCCTGACGCAAATAAGCGGTCTCACAAAGATAACGCAGCGTTTCTATGCTTTTGGACGGTTCGTAGGGAAGTCCGTCTATCAGATTCTCCAGGGATTCCGGCCCAAGGGAGAGGCGTTGCGTCACCGCCTCGCGGATGTTCTCGACCTCGAAATGACGGAGTCCCCGCTCATTTTTCCGAAGACAGACATCGCACTGGCCGCAATTCCGGGCTTTGTTCTGACCGAAATAATGCATCAGACGCTTGCTCCGACAGACCGCATCGTCCGAGGCGTAGGACACCATCGCCTCAATGCGTTCCATATAGCGCCGCTTTCTTTCCTTATACACCTCGTCCGAGAGGTGCAGTTCTTTTCCCATCAGGCGGCCGCTGACAAAACGGACGTATGGTGTCTTGCGGCGAGGAATGTAATCGAGCACTCCGAGATGATCCAGGCGTTTCAGACCTTGATACACAGCTTCCATACTGACACCCAGACGTTTGGCGACAACTTCCTCCTGTATGCGGACCGGGTCGGAAAACAGTCCGGAATAGGAACGCAACAGCACTTGCAGCAGCACCTCTTCGGAATCGTCCATTTCCAAATCGTACAAAGCGTCGCGCGACATCGTCAGACAGACACGCGAAGAGCCGTCCTCATCCTCGTTCAGTTCAAGATAGCCGGCTTGCTGAAGAATTTTCAAGGCATTGAAAACCTGAATGGAATTCAAATGATAGGTATGGGAGAAATCATCCTGATCCAAAAGGAAGGTCTGTCCTTCTCCCTCACCGGGAGCGAGTTCGTAATAATAACACAGGCAGTCGTAGATATGGCGGATGTACTCTTTGTCGGGAAAAGTGTCGCTGATGCGTTTTTTCAGACGGGTACCGTCGGCTTTCTGGAAGAGCAGCACCGCATAGGCTTTCTTGCCGTCGCGTCCGGCCCGGCCCGCTTCCTGAAAATAGGCTTCGGGCGAATCGGGCAGATCGTAATGGACCACCAGACGCACATCGGGCTTGTCGATTCCCATACCGAAGGCATTGGTCGAGACTATGACACGGCATTGGTCTTTCTGCCAGGCCTGCTGCCTCGCATTCTTGACTTCCTCACTCAAACCGGCATGATAGAAATCGGATGAAATGCCGTACTTGTGCAGCATTTCCGAAATTTCCTTGGTTTTGGAACGCATCCTCACGTAAATGATAGCCGTACCGGGCACACTCTCCAGCATCTTGACCAGCATTTTCTCCTTATCCTCCGTCTGACGCACCACATAGGCCAGATTCTTGCGTTCAAAACTCATCCGGAACACGTTCGGGGCAGAGAAATGCAAACGCTGCTGAATGTCGTCCACCACCTCGGGAGTCGCCGTTGCCGTCACCGCCAGTACCGGCACTTCGGGCAACATCTGACGTATTTCCGCGATTTTCAGATAGGAAGGACGGAAATCATAACCCCACTGAGAGATACAATGCGCCTCATCCACCACGAGATAATTGACCGGAAGGCTCAGAATCCTTTGCAGGAACAGAGGCGTGGACAAACGTTCGGGGGAGACGTACAGGAATTTATAATGACCGTAGAGACAATTGTCAAGGACCGTCACGATATCGTCCTGACTCAAGCCGGAATGAATACAAACTGCCCGGATCCGCATCGAGCAGAGGCGGTCCACCTGATCTTTCATCAATGCGACCAAAGGCGTGACTACAATACAGATACCCTCCTTGGCGAGTGCCGGCACCTGAAAAGTCAGCGACTTGCCGCCACCCGTAGGCATCAGACCCAAGGTATCCTTGCCCGACGCCACCGACTCGATGATGTCAAGTTGCAGGGGACGGAAACTGCTGTAGCCCCAATACTGCTGCAATATCTCGTGAAAGACGCTCATGAGACAGGTTCTTAAGCCCCCTTAATCCTCGTCTTTGATGTCGCGCACGAGCAGTTGGATGGAGGTATTGCCGTTGTAGGTGTTCTCCTCGATGCTGTAACAGATGTCGAAAGGATTGAACGATTTGACATGGTCGTTGTGCTCCGACATTCCGAAGGCGATGCCGTTGACGATGTTCTCGGAATGGCTGTCCACCAATTCGAGCTTGAGATGCTCCTGATCCCTGCCCACGAGACGGCTGGTTCCGTAATCGAAAACGCGCTTGGTGCAGAACACCGGCTTGTTGTTGTCGGGACCGAAGGGATTGAACTGCTTGAGTATCCGGAAAAATTTCGGCGTGATTTCCTGGAACTGAATCTCCGCATCGATATCAATGACCGGCGTCATCTGTTCTTCCGAGATATTGGCCGCCACATATTCCTCAAAGCGGCGGGTGAACTCTGCCACATTGTCCATTTTCATCGACAGGCCGGCCGCATAGGTATGGCCGCCGAAATTCTCCAGCAAATCGCGACAGGACTCAATAGCCCGGTAAATGTCGAATCCCGGCACCGAACGGGCGGATCCCGTCGCCAAATCGCCCGAGCGGGTCAACACGACCGACGGACGGTAATACTCTTCGGACAGACGCGAGGCCACGATGCCGATGACACCCTTATGCCATTCCTCGTTGAAAATCACGATGCCCTTGCGGTCTTCGAGGTTGGTGCAGGACTTCAGAATGGTATTGGCTTCCTCCGTGATGGTCTTGTCCAGATCCTTGCGCGTCTGATTGTATTCGTCTATCTGAACCGCTTTCTCCTTGGCGAACTTCAAGTCTTTGGTCACCAGCAGATCGACCGCTTCGGCAGCCGATTGAATACGTCCGGAAGCATTCAGGCGAGGTCCTATTTTGAAAACGATATCGCTGATGGTGATCTCGCGGTCATCCAGCCCGCAGACATGGATGATGGCCTTGAGTCCGATGGTAGGATTGGAATTGAGCTGTTTGAGTCCGTGGAAAGCCAGAATCCGGTTTTCTCCCGTGATAGGCACGATATCGGAAGCGATGCTGACGGCCACCAGATCGAGAAGCGGCACCAGTTCCGAAAAAGGAATTCCATTGTTCTGGGCGAATGCCTGCATCAGCTTGAAACCGACGCCGCATCCCGAAAGCTCACCGTAGGGATAGGTGGAATCCTCGCGCTTGGCATCCAACACGGCCACGGCGTCCGGCAAGACATTATCGGGCTTGTGATGGTCGCAGATGATGAAATCCACGCCCAGTTTCTTGGCATACTCAATCTTCTCGACGGCTTTGATGCCGCAGTCGAGCACGATCACCAATTTGAACTTGTTGTGATAGGCATAATCTATGCCCTGATACGATACGCCATAACCCTCCACATAACGGTCGGGAAGGTAATAGTCCAGATTGGAGCTGAACTGACGTAAAAACTTGTAAACCAACGCTACAGCGGTAGCGCCATCAACATCATAATCCCCATAGACCAAGATTCTCTCCTTATTGGCTATAGCCTGATTCAAACGGTTCACAGCTTTGTCCATATCCTTCATCAAAAAAGGATCGTGCAAATCTGTCAACTGCGGGCGAAAAAACCTCTTCGCATCGTCAAAGTTAGTTATACCTCTCTGTATCAGGAGCTGTGCCAATACGGGGCTGACTCCGAGTTCTTTTGCTAATTCATTCTTCTGCTGTTCTTGTTCGGGGGTTAGAGTTAATAAATTCCATTTACTGTTCATTTAAATATATTATTTGTTTTTCTTATCGCAATAAGAAGGCCGGTATGTCCCAGCCGGAAGGGCTTGTCCAAGACGTTCCCATCATGCGGCAAGCAGCGCTTTTTTCACCCGAAGAGCCTGTTTTTTCCGGCTCAAATAGAAGTTCAAAACTGTCACAAACAGAATCTCACTTCTACGGCTAATCTATGAAGCCTACAAATATAGGCTTTTTCTTTTGTATTCCCTATCTTTTTCTCTTTATTTTTCAAAAAAAAGATACCTTTGCGAAAAGAACATCATAAATTGTTTTGATTCCTTTCAAAATCAGTTTATGACTATTTCATTCCGTTGATCCGACCGGCCTATGTGACCGATGAGAAATGGGATATGAACCGACAAGAACGCTTTTTTTCGAATATTGTCGAGGACAGATTCCATTTCGAAGAGGGAGCATAGTGGGCCTATGTGACCGATGAGAAATGGGATATGAACCGACAAGAACGCCTTTTTTTCGAATATTGTCGAGGACAGATTCCATTTCGAAGAGGGAGCATAGTGGGCCTATGTGACCGATGAGAAATGGGATATGAACCGACAAGATGAAGAAAAAAATGGAAGAAGAAATCAAACGAGCCTGCACCATCCTGGAACAAGGCGGAGTCATTCTCTACCCGACCGACACGATATGGGGACTGGGCTGCGACGCCACCAATGCGGAAGCTGTGCGGAGAGTGTACGCCATCAAGAAGAGAGCGGAAAGCAAAGCCATGCTGGTGCTGGTCGATTCGATACAGAAAGTGAATTTTTATGTGAAAGAGCTGCCTGAAATCGCCTGGGACCTGACCGACGCCGCCGACAAGCCTTTGACGGTCATTTACGACGGAGCGCGGAATCTGGCAGACAACCTCATCGCCGGGGACGGCAGCATCGGCATCCGGATTACCCAGGAGAAATTCTCGCAGACTTTGTGCCAACGCTTCCGCAAAGCCATCGTCTCGACTTCGGCCAACCTCGCCGGAGAGCCTTCGCCTCATTGCTACGCCGAAATTTCGGAAGAAATCCGCCAAGCCGTGGATTATATTGTCGATTACCGTCGCGAGGAGACAGAGCCGGCCAATCCATCCTCCATCATCAGACTCAAAGTGGACGGGCAATTCAAAATCATCCGATAAAACTCTATGAACGACCGAAGACGTATCCTGCGCTACCTTGCCGTTGACTACCTTGGAACAGTCATCGCATGGCTCTGTTTCAGCATCTTCCGTTTCTATGTCACAAGAGACACCATCGATTTTCCAGATCTGGGGCACTTCCTCTTTTTCCGAAAATCCTTGCTGATGACTTTCGGCGTTCCTGTTTTCTGGCTGATTATCAGTTTCCTATGCGGATACTACAGCGAGCCGAGGCGCAAGAACCATCTGAACGACTTCCTTCGGACACTGGCCATCACGCTGCTGGGCTCGCTGGTCTTGTTTTTCACGGTGGTCATCAACGACTATCCTTCCCATTACACGCTGTTTTACAGTGTTTTCTGCGGGCTGTTCCTCATTCATCTGACCGCACTCTACCTCGGGCGCAGCCTCCTCACCCGACGTTATCTTCAGAGACATTCGCGCGGGGAAGCCGGCATCCGAGCCCTGATAATCGGACAGGGAGCATCGGCAAGCGAGATTTACGACTACCTCAAACACCGGAACCAGTCGCCCTATATCGCCATGGGACATTTGAATTACGGCAGCCGTAAATCCCTGCTGCCCGAAAAAGACTGCTTCGGCGATTTCTCCCGCCTGAAAGTACTTCTTGACGAATTGCAGATAGAATGTCTGATTCTCGCTCTGGAGCCAGACGACTGTCCTGATTTCCAAGCCTTGATTGGCAGCTTGTTTTCGTACGATCTGGAAATCCTCAGTCCTTTGCGGCACGATGTGTTCCCGTGGATGGACGTGACACTCGACTCACCCGTCGGACTGCCGCTGGCACGCCTCACCCCCCGAAGCATGAGCG